>NZ_AP031453.1:3955000-4255000 GCF_042848515.1 Lactonifactor longoviformis
TTTCTAACTGTTATCCCCCTGTATGAGGCAGGTTATCCACGCGTTACTCACCCGTCCGCCACTCAGTCATATAGTTACTCATACCGAAATACTCGTCTCTATATGCTTCGTTCGACTTGCATGTGTTAAGCACGCCGCCAGCGTTCATCCTGAGCCAGGATCAAACTCTCTGATAAAGTGTTGAACTTTCGTTCAAGAGTTGTCCAAGTTCAAAATTAACTTTGGCTAATTTATCCCTTTTACTGTTTTTAAGGATTTTTACTCATCCCAAAAATGTTACTTTTTTAGAATTTTCAGGTTAATGTGTTTCACTGTTTAGTTATCAAAGTACTTTGTACAGTTTGACAATGAATGCTATGATTCTTCATCAAAAACTGTTAAATTTTGACTGTTTTTCTCAGTCAGCTCAATTATCTTATCACGTTTTTCAACGTTTGTCAACAACCTTTTACATCTTTTTCCCGGTGTTTTTCAGATAATTAAGAACGGAGAAGGAGGGATTTGAACCCTCGCGCCGCTATTAACGACCTACTCCCTTTCCAGGGGAGCCCCTTCAGCCAGCTTGGGTACTTCTCCAAAACCACTGATATCTTACTATTGCTATATAAAAACCGTTCCTCAGTGAATCCAACGGTTCAACGGAGAGGGTGGGATTCGAACCCACGCGCCCTTGCGGACAAACGGTTTTCAAGACCGCCTCGTTATGACCACTTCGATACCTCTCCATGGTGTCGCTTTCCGTCAGCGACAAGTGATATTTTACCATTAATGTTTAATGTTGTCAATATGTTATTTTCATATTTTTTCAACAAAATTTTCAGCAATCATCAGGTCTTCCGGTGTTGTAATTTTGATGTTTTCATAAGAGCCTTCCACCAGTTTTATTCTGCATCCTTTTGTCTTTTCAACGACCATAGCATCATCTGTAATTCCCTGCATATCTCCTCTCCGCAGCTCCTCATGGGCCTCACGAATCAGAGAATAACGAAACGCCTGCGGAGTCTGTATTGTCCACACGTACCTTCTGTCCGGGGTGGCAGCGATCATTCCCTCTTTATCTGATATCTTAATGGTATCTTTTGAGGGCATCCCTACTACACATGCCTGATAGCGCATGGCTCCGTCAAGAGCGCGGTTCAGCATCTCTTCTGTGATAAAAGGCCGGGCCCCATCGTGGATAAACACATAGTCACAGTTTTCACATGCCAGCAGTCCCTGATAGACAGAATCATATCTTTCCTTTCCCCCGGCAATGATTTTGGACACCTTGGTAAGCCCATATTTCAGGACAATATCCCTCCTGCAAAATTCTATAGAATCCTCGGAGGAAACCAGGATAATATCATCCACCCAGTCTGTTTTCTGAAAGCAGGCCAGAGAATAATACAAAACAGGCTTCCCTTTAATTAGAAGGAACTGCTTTTGTATTTTACTCCTCATACGTTTTCCCTGCCCGGCTGCCAGCACAATTGCCGTACATTTCTCTCTCTTCATTAGCGTTCCCCCAGCTTCAGGTTCGGCACCGCATTCAAATCCCATCCGTGACGGGTTCCTTTTTTATACTCATAGTAAGCAGCCGTACCAATCATAGCTGCGTTATCCGTACAGAGAATAGGAGACGGGTAGTAAAAATGAATTCCATTCTCCTGGCAGGCTTTCTCCATCCCCCTGCGCAGTGCCCCGTTGGATGCCACCCCCCCTGCGATGGCTAATTTGTCCATATGGTAATCCTTTGCAGCCGAAATAGCATGCTCCACAAGGACTTCCACTACAGAACGCTGGAAAGATGCCGCTATATCAGCTGCCACAATCTCCTCCCCCTGCATTCTGCAGCGGTTGAGATGATTCAGCACCGCTGATTTTACACCGCTGAAGCTAAAATCGTAAGGGGCATCTTCGATTTTGCCCTTTGGGAAATCAATGGCATAAGAATTACCCTCCAACGACAGCTTGTCTATCTTCGGCCCTCCCGGATAACCAAGCCCTATGGCCCTTGCCACCTTGTCAAATGCTTCCCCTGCCGCATCGTCCCGTGTTCTCCCCAGAATTTGGAATTCCCCATATTCTTTCACTATCACGAGATGCGTGTGACCGCCCGATACCACAAGACATAAAAACGGAGGCTCCAGTTCGGGATGTTCAATGTAATTCGCTGAAATATGCCCCTCTATATGGTGTACACCTACCAACGGCAGTTTTTTGGCATAACTGATTGCCTTTGCCTCTGCCACGCCAACCAGCAAAGCCCCTACCAGGCCCGGTCCGTAAGTTACCCCCACGGCATCCATATCATCCAGAACAGCCCCTGCCTGTTCCAGAGCCTCTTCAATTACCTGGTTAATTTTCTCTATATGCTTTCTGGATGCTATCTCCGGCACCACTCCGCCGTACAGCTTATGGAGTTCTATCTGGGAAGAAATAACATTGGAGAGAATCTGCCTTCCATTTTTTACAACTGCTGCTGCCGTTTCATCACAGGAACTCTCAATCGCCAGTATCACCACATCATCTATATTTTTATCCATTTTCTTCATCCTTATTCTTCAAATTGCAAATCTGCTGATTGACCGTCTTTTCCGGGATAGGAACGGGGAAAAATCGCTCTGACCTCATCCATAAATTCCTCGGGGCGAACCAGAGAGGGGCTGTAGTGTGTCAGCCACAATTCCTTAACCTCAGCCTCTTTTGCCAGACACGCAGCCTCTTTAAAGGTCATATGCTTATACTCACGGGCTTTTGCCTCTTTCTCCTTTTCCCCGTACATTCCCTCGCAGATAAAAAGATCCGACTCCCTGGCATTCTCTCTGATAGAAGCAGTGGGACGTGTATCGGTCGTATACGTAAGCTTTATCCCTTTTCTGGGAGCCCCAAGAACCATGTCTGGAGTATAAGTGTTCCCCTCCCAGGTCACTGTCTCTCCCTTTTGGAGAGGATTCCAGCACTTCAGGGGAATCCCCAGCTCTCTGGCCCTCTCTGGAAGAAATTTACCGCCTCTTTTTATCTCCAAAGTATATCCATAGCAAACCACATTGTGGTTTACGCGAAAAGCTGTAATCTCATAGCCATGGCTTTTCAGATGCTCCACAGACTCTGTAAGTTCTACACACTGTATCTCAAACGGCAACTCAGGGGCGATCACTCTCAGCGCAGAAACCACGCGGTTCAGCCCCTTCGGACCTATGAGTGTCAGCGGCTCCGTGCGCTCTGCGTTTCCCATTGTCAGAAGCATCCCCGGCAGACCGCTGATATGATCTGCATGGTAATGCGTAAAGCAAATGGTATCGATAGGCTTAAAACTCCATCCCTTTTCTTTTACCGCCACTTGGGTGCCTTCTCCACAGTCTATCATCAAATTGCTTCCATTATAACGGGTCATCAAAGATGTCAGCCACCTCCTGGGAAGAGGCATCATTCCACCGGTTCCCAGCAAACATATATCTAACATGTTATTTCCTCATTTCATTTTCAGTGCTCTTATTCTATCACAACTCCCAGCGGTTGGCAATGAGGGGCCATTTTAAGTATGTTTGGCAGGAAGCTCTAAAGTACACATAATACCATAATCACAATCCCGATGCAGCACATGAGGAATCCAAAGGATAAGCTTATGGTCATCCATTTGTGAGATTCCATCCTTCCTCTGATCCTCTCTGCCCTGGAAATCCTGGCTGCCTCCTCTGATTCTGTCTGGAGACGCAGCGGCCGGTAAAGTGTTTCCTTCAGCGTAAGGATGATGAAGTCAACCAAACGGTCAGGTATACGAAAGATTCCGGCGCATACAGAGGGCAGCCACTTTGTAAGTGCCGGGACATAAACCTTCTTTTCCAAATCCAGCCAGACCGGCCATAAATTCTTATATCCATAACAGCCCGGCGCTTCCCTGACCATAACAGTCTTTTTGATAAAAAGGAAATAAACTAAGCATCCTACAGCAACAGATATTACCGCACCCTTCAGATTCACAAAGGAAAAATAGGCGATCTCATGTTCCAGGGGATGTATAGCAAAAAATGTTCCTGTGCTGTCAGCAATCCGCTCCATGGTTACCCCCGGCAGTATTCCCAAAACAGGAATTACAGCGCCGGACAGAAGAAGCGTTAATTTTGTCATAGGATTTGCATAGTTTCGATACTGCTCCTCGAATTCCTTCTGTCTCACCGGGTGGCGGTTTCTAAACAGTGCATGGTAGAGTTTTATCATATAGGCAACTGTCAGTCCCCCGCAGAACAGAAACAAAAGTTCCACAAAGGAAGTAAAACCTGTGCTTCCCAACACAGTACCGCCTTCGTGGATATATTCTACGATACTTTCATGGAGAAGCGTCTTACTTACATAACCGCTGAACAAAGGAATTCCTCCGATTCCCAGTGCCCCGGATAAAAATGCCAGCTGCAGAAAGGGTTTTCTGCGCCCGAAGCCTCTTATCTGGTTTAATTCCAATTCCTCAAGATTCATAAACACCACTCCGGCAGCCAGAAACAGTACCAGCTTAAACAGGGAATGATTCATCATGTGAAGCACAATGCCGCGCACTGCCAGCTGGTTCTCTTCCCCCAGAAGCCCTGCCATTCCCAGTCCGATTAGTACAAACCCAATCTGGGACATAGAGGAACAGGCAAGGGTCCGCTTTAGATTCACTGCAAATACAGCCAGAACTGCCCCCAGGGTCATAGTTACCATCCCCAGCAGAAGGACGGCGGTACCCCACCAGGGATCATATCGGAAGATATTGCAGGAAACTGACAGAATGCCAAACAGACCCGCCTTTGTAAGTATTCCCGACAGGAGCACACTGGCCGGCGCAGGAGATACCGTATGTGCTTTTGGCATCCACACATGAAGAGGAAACATTCCGGCCTTTGCCCCGAATCCTAAAAGGATCAGCGCCCCTGCTGTGTAGATCTGCCCGGAGTCTTCTGTCCATGCTTTTTTGCCTGCTTCATACAGTTCATCTATCCGCAGCGTTCCCAGCAGATGATGCAGCATAAAGAGTCCCATGAGAAGGATCAGTCCTCCCACCACGGCGATGCCCAGATAGGTAGACGCCGCGTCCAGCGCCTGGGGCGTTTCGTTCTGAGCCACCCACACATAGGAGGTAAAAGACATAATCTCAAAAAAGATAAAGGTGGTATAGAGATCCGCGGAGAGGAATACCCCCATGGTGGCCCCAAGGGTAAACAAAAGGAACATATAATATCGGTTTCTGTTTCTCTCATGTTTCATGTATTCATTTGACATCAGCGCAGACATCAGCCACAAGAACGCAGACAGGAGTCCGAACAGAGCCCGAAACCCGTCCAGTACGAAGCAGATCCCCAGACTGCAGATTCCTGCTGCCTCAAATGTCACTGTCTCTCCCTGCCACACCTGCACAGCAAGAGACGCGAAAAGAAGGAGCTCAAGAAGGATCGAAAAATCTGCCGCATAATTCCGCATTCTTTTGCTGAACCGTCCGGTCAGATAGCACAGCAGTGCAGCTGCAAAAGGCCAGCCCACCGTAAGTCCAAGTAATATATTTCCCTGCATCTTTTCACCTCCTATATAGAACCGGCTGCTACCTGTTCCAGAAAATCCAGAAGCGGCCCGCTGTGAACTCCCAGTACGATCATTGCAGCAGCAAACACCCCCAGGGGAATCAGCATTCGCCAGGTGGGATCCGTTGTGTCTCCGCCGATCAGCCTTTCCTTCCCTTTTTCCGGGCAAAACGCACGTATAACCACAGTAAACATGTAAATGGCGGCCATCAGCGCGGCATAGAACAGAACAATAACCACTCCGTAGCTTAGAAGAGTTTCCCCCGCAAAGGCTGCCTTTGCAATCCGCCATTTACTGATAAATCCAATAGTGAGAGGGATTCCCGTGAGCGACATAGCTGATACCGTAAAAGTCAGAAATGTTTTTTTCATCTGATGGCCCACACCGTCCAGGGCCGGTATAAAATGATATCCTGTTTTGAACATAACCGATCCTGATACAAAGAATGCACAAATCTTGCCGATGGCATGAGCTACCATATGACACATAGCTGCAATCATTCCCAGAGGGCTCATAAGTGTTGCTGCCATCAGAATGTAGGACAGATTGCTGATGGTAGAATAGGCCAGCCGCCGTTTAAAATGTACCTCTTTTACAGCCATGGTACTGCCGTATACCACGGTAAACATAGCAATTCCCATCACAATATCCTGGGCCCAGCTTCCTTTGAGTATCTCTGTCCCGTAGCAGTAGTACGTAAGACGAAGGACCGCAAAGACTCCTGCCTTCACCACCGCAACCGCATGGAGCAGGGCGGTAACCGGGGTGGGAGCCACAGACGCAGAGATCAGCCATCCGTGAAGGGGGAATACGGCTGCCTTTACCCCAAACCCCAGAAAAGCCATCACATAGATAAGGCGGAGAATGTTATCGTCCACCAACGTGTGATCCATCACGCCTCCGATGGCAAAGGAAGCCCCTTCCCCGTACACAGTGATAAAAATCAGGCTGGTAAAGGCAAAGGCTGCTCCTCCGATGGAATAATAGGCATACTGCCTGCCGGCCCGCCTGGCCCGGGGAATCATGGTATGCATCACAAGTGGTATGGTTACCAGGGTAAGCAGCTCATAGAAAAGATACATAGTCATCATATTTCCCGCATAGGCAATTCCAAGGCTCACCCCATAGGTCATGGTATAAAAGGCGAAAAATGTATTTTCTCTGGTCTCATGAGTCATATACTCAAAGGCATACAGTGTAGCCAATGGCCAGAGTGTGGATACGATGGTCCCGAACAGCATTCCCAGACCGTCGATGCGGAAAAGCAGGCTTACATTTTTATATAGTTCGAACAGGATCAGACTCTCTTTACTGCCCGCCCACAAAATTCCCAGTGAAATTGCAGAATTTATAATTACAAGGCATTCCACTGCAATATTCCTTTTCATTCTATCCTTTATAGGGAAGAAAAATAACAGCGCCCCGGCGAGGATAGGAAGCAGAATAGGTAGAATGATATAGATATTTTCCATGCCGCACCTCCTATAATACGCTCTTGCCGATGGCAGTGAGCAGTTCCATGAGTCCTCCCGGCCATATGCCGAAATATGCAATTCCGGCAGTCAGGATTACAATGGGGAGTACCATCCACAGAGATGGCTCCCGTTTCTTCAGATTTCCGTAGTCATACGCTTTGCCCGGCAGGAACCCGTGAATGGTAATGGGAAGCAGATACCCTGCAGTCAGCAGGGCACTGAGCAGCAGAATGACCGGTACTATCCAGCGCAGAACACCTATTTCTGCCTGCAAAGCCCCCGCCGCCAGATACCATTTGCTGATAAAGCCTGCAAACGGAGGAATTCCTATGAGACCTAAAGCAGCCAGTGTAAAGCACCATATGGTAACAGGCATCTCTTTTCCAATCCCTCTAAGCTCGGAAACCTTCGTCTTCCCGGTCTGACAGATAATCGCTCCGGCAACGGCAAAAAGAGCATTTTTAATCAGAGAATGGAAAACCACATGGGAAAGGGCACCTGCCAGCCCGTAAAAATTAAGCAGAGAAAGCCCTGCCATAATATACGAAAGCTGGCTAACCGTTGAATAGGCGAACCGCTTCTTCATCAACGGTTCCCGGTAAGCCATCATAGATCCCATAAACACAGTGATGAGTGCCAAGATCAGCCAGGCGTACTGCACCCAGGTCCCCTTGATCACCTCAGCTCCCACTACAAAATAGATCAGCCGGACGATGGCCAGCACTCCCGCCTTTGTAATCACACCGGACAACACAGCACTGGCAGGCGCCGGTGCCACCGGGTGGGCAGTCGGCAGCCATCCGTGAAACGGAAACATGCCAGCCTTTACACCGAAGCCCAGAATCATAAGAAAGATCACCACATAAAACACAGGGTCTGACTGGGCCGCCGCCTGAATATTCTGCGTCCTGTCAGGGGAAAAGTCACAGAGTATCCCCTTTCCAAACAAGTAGATAATTCCGAACAGGCCGGCGAAAGCTCCACCCGCAGAATAAAATAAGTATTTTAGCCCCGCCATTATGGCCTCTTTCTTGAGGGTATGAAGGACTAAGGGCAGGGTGGACAGCGACATCATTTCATAAAATAGGTAGAGAGTAACCATATTGGCGGAGAGATCCAGTCCGGTAAGCACTCCTCCGGCCATGAGATACCAGGCATAAAAGGTTCCTTCCCTCTCTTCCTTTCTCATATAGCCCACTGCAAATATTCCTGCCAGAGTCCATACCGCGGCCATGAATAAAGCAAACAGCAGGGAAAGGCGATCCGTATGTAGGGCAATGGATACGCCGTCCATCAGCTGCCACAGCTGCAGATATCTATATTCCCCCTCCGTCAGACACCAGATTCCCAGTAGTATCGTAAGCCCTCCGTGGAGGATTAAAAACGTCAAAAAGTATCCCAGTAGAGCTCTTCTGCTTCTCAGATGCTTTTGTACCGCCAAAAGAAGCCCCCCTGCAAGTACGGGCATCAAAACAGGCAGTACTAAGAAAGTATTTTCACCCATAAGTCTCCTCCTTTTCTACTGGAACATGGCAATCCCCTGTTTGATGGCCCCTATAAAGGGCCCTGAAAACAGGCCCAGGATAAAATTGACGGCTGCAAATACTGTAATGGCTGTACAACCGGCTGCTCCCAGTTTTACTCTTCTCGACTTCTCAGATGCAGCCGCCGGGGTATAGATAATTATTACCGTACGGACAAAGTAAATAGCGTTCAGCAATGTACTGATTGCAATCACGATAAATACAAGGACGACCTTTCTGGGATCCTCTGTAGCTGCCACAGCAAAAGAAATTTTAGATATAAATCCGCCAAACAGGGGAATCCCCACCAGGGAAAACGCGCCTACGGTGAAACCGATTCCGGCCAGCCGGCTCCTGTATCCCGCACCCTTTAATTCCTGTATACGATAGGTATGGCCAGAGGCCTGACTCAGCCCCTCTGCACTGATAAAGAGGAGAGATTTCGTAGCCGCGTGCACCAGGATATGAAACATTGCCGCTACCATTCCCGCACGGCTTCCCAGCCCAATCCCCATATACACATAACCAATCTGAGCTACTGAAGAGTATGCGTTCATATATCGGATGTCTTTTTCCCGAATGGCTCCCACAGAACCCAGGATTATAGCAAACACGCTGAATGCAAAGAGTACTTTTATAATATCGCTTCCCAGAATTGTATCCTTGCCCACTACCCGGTAGATAATCTTTATCAGCAGAAAAATATAGCTCTTTGACACCAGCCCGGACAGAATGGCACTGGAGGAAGGCAGGGAAAAGCCGTAAGCAGCGGGCATCCATGAATGAAAAGGATACAGACCGCTCTTAATAGCCAGACCAGCCGTGATTAGAATAATTACCATTAGCAGAGGGATATGATACTCCCCTCTTAGCATCAGCATCTTTACGCTTTCCTGAATATTTGGCATCAGCAGATGTCCGGTAACTGTATACAGGATACATACACCGATGAGAAAAAGGCCTGACCCCATGAGACTCATAATCATATATCTGGTTGCCGCCACATACACAGGACCTGTTTTCCTCACCATAATCAGGCCGCAGGCAGCTATTGTATTAATTTCTATAAACACATAGGCGGTAAAAATATCATTTGTATAGATCAATGCCAGAATCGCCCCAAGCATCAGATTCAGAAACAGAAAATACATGCCAAGGCTCCTGTCCTCCAGTTCCCGGCTAAGATGCTTCATCCCTCCCAGAACGGACAGCAGCATCACAAAGCTGAAAAAAGTAGCTGTTAAAGCTTCCAGAACGCCTACGCGTATCTCATTTCCCCAGGGTGCGGTATAATGCCCCATAGTATAGACAAAGCTTTCCCCTGTAGACATCACATAAGCAAGAGTTGCGGCAGAGAGCACAATCACAATCCCATTTACCGCAACTCCCAGATTCCTGGCCTTCTTCCCCTTTAAGACAGAGGAAATGACACCGGAGAACATGGAAACCATGATGGAAAAAAACGGAAAGTTGCACACAAATTCCAATTACTCCTCCTCCTTCCTCATCTTCATAATGATATAGTCCATATTAAGGGAATGATATTTCTGATACAGGCAGACCGTAAGGGCAAGCATCAGCGCTGTCACACTCACGGACACTACAATTCCCGTGAGGACCAGGCCGCTGGGGATGGGATTAATGTACGCGTCCATTCTGGTGACCCCGTCTGTAACGATAGGCGCCCCCCTGCCTTCTATGTATCCCTGCGCCGCCAGAAACAAATAAGCAGCGGTGTCCATAATATTAAGACCAATTATCTTTTTTATCAGATTTTTGTGCAGAAGGAGAGCCGCCAGTCCGATACCGAAGAGAATCACAGAGGTAACAACCTCTCCATTTTCCAGAAAGTGCTCCAGCATCTCAAATCCCCCCTTTGCTGAAAAGTGCATAGAACGAATACATGGTACAGGCCACAACAATGCCAACTGCAATGTTCAGAGGCAGGATTAACCCTGCACTGAAGATATCACCAGGCGTTCCCAGCGGAATATGGCTGTTCAGGTGATTCGCACCTGTAAAAAAAGAGTAGCTTTTGGCAAGGCAGTAAAACCCAAGGGCAATCAGAGTACAGTTCTGAAACGTCTTTTCTGTAAAAAACTGTTCAATGGCCTCATATCCATAGGAATTCCTGAAAAGGATCAGACTCCCTCCTATAATTGCGCCTCCGGAAAATCCCCCTCCCGGCGACAGATGACCGTTGAGAATCACATAAATTCCAAATAGGAACAGCATAGGAGACAGAATAAAAGTTACTCTCTGCAGGATTACATCTTCCTTCATTCCAATCTCCTTCTGGGATTTCGCTGTCTTCGCGCCGTCGCCGGCCTTCAGAAGGAGAAGCACCGCAGAAGCAGCGATAAATAAAACATTGGATTCTCCGAAGGTATCGAATGCCCTGTAGTCCAGGATCATTCCTGCAACAATGTTCACAGCGCCTGTCTCTTCCATCCCTTTTTCTATGTAACGCCGGGACACTTCATTGTTTACCGGATTGTCTGCATCCCCAAAGGGAGGGAGAAAATACACCACATAAAGCAAAGTTCCTACAATAAATACACCCATAAGCACCGTCAGAATCCGGTATATATAATGGTAGGCCTTCGCTTTTTCATAGGAATATCCAACATCCGGGATCTGTTCCAGATATGCGAGATAGTTATGCCCTGCTTTCTTTTCCCGTTCTTCCAGGGCCATGGGTTCAGGATCTTCGTAAAAAACATCATTTTCCCCGGCAATCCAACGCTCTAGTTTGCCAAAAAAGGTATGCTCGTAGTCTTTCTTAATCTTACTCATGCTTTTCGTCCTCTCCAATTGCCCGGATACGTTTGAGGGTTACAAAAAATAAGACGCTGGTTACCCCGGCGCCAACCGCAGCCTCCGTGATAGCAAGATCCGGGGACTTAAGCACCACCCACAAAATAGACATAATGACACTGTACGACATAAATATAGCTACAGATATCAGAAGACGCCTGGCCAGGCAGGCGGAAAGAGCGCATACAATTAATCCGAAAAACATTACAAATTTAAACGCTGTCAGCATCCTTCTTCACCTCTTTCTCTTTTTTCATCAGCTCATTGGTTGTCACTTCGAATTCGCAGAGCATATGGCTGCACACGGGACCTGCCATCCAGAAAAAAGCCAGGATGAACAGAAGTTTTGCTTCAACTGTGCCGCCCCACTGATACAGCATAAGGCCTATCAGAAGGCAGAGCTTCCCCAGCGAGTCCCCCATGGCTGCCGCATGCATCCGGTTAAGAGCCGTTCGGAAACGAAAATTGCCGATGGCTGCCCCAAGCATTATCAACAGGCCGCTCAGCATAAAAGCAGCGCACAGTACAAATCTAATTTTCTCCCCAATCATGTTCTTCCTCGTCCTCCTTCTGTTTTTCTGCATACACCTTCAAATATAACTGTACCAGGACCACCACGGCTAAAAAGCTCAGCATAGCGTAGATGAGACAGACATCCAGCAGATAGGACTCTTTCAGAAGCATCGCCAGAATGGCTATTGCCACAATTGTTAGAGTGCCGATTGCATTGACAGCAATAATCCGGTCTGTGAGCTTCGGCCCTATAATGGAACGAATGACATAAATCAGAATAATAACTGCTAGGATAATCAGGCACAGAATAAAAAGACCTCTGTAATACTGTTCCATACTTATTCCTCCACTTTTTTAATAATCCTGACCATAAGGCATTCGTCTATCCCCTGAGAAAAGTCTTTGTCCAGACAATGTACAGTAAAATCATTCCCGTCCACATCTACTGTAATGGTCCCAGGTGTCAGCGTGATATAATTAGCCATCATAACCCGCCCTATATCGGTCTTAAAGTCCACAGTAAAATGCACCAGCACAGGTTCCACCTCATATTTAAATGAAAATATAAATCTCATAACACTGGCTGTAGCCTTTATTACTTCCAGGATAAGATTACCCAGATACCAGCATACAACCGGAATTTTTTTCAGAAACCGGATATCCCTTTTTAAGCTGTACCCCAGATACCTGCAGGCAAAAAGAAATACCAGCAGAGAAATGACGATTCCCGCCCCAATAATTTCTCCGGTTATCTTTCCATTTAACACAATCCAGAATAAAATAAATATAAGTAACAATGATACACCTCCTTCACTTTAGAGAAATTATAATTCGTTTCATTACCAGCGCTGTACTGCATTACCAGAAAGTACATGCGGTACATAAATAAATTAGGGATTCTTTCAGTTTCACTCCGAGCGGAGCAAGAGAACAAGGCAAAATATTTACATATTTTCCAGACTTTGTCTATATTTTATCATAGTCTTTATGTATTTTCACGTTATATTTATTATAACATTGTACTTTTTTGTGCACAATTCCAATTATTCTTAAGGCTATTCCATATTTGAATTGCCTTATCCTTATTTGATGATCGCAAAAAAAGTGCCGCAGTGTGGAAAATCACACTGCGGCACTCTCTCCTATTTAACACATGGCTGGTTTACCAGCACCTATCTATCAGGGAGGTACTAAATCAACTCCTTTTCCTGCCCTTTGGCCACAGGAATCTTAAAACCTGCGGTCCACCGTTCATAGCAGGATTCACATAAGTCAAAGGAATGACGCTCCCCGTCACGGCTGGAAAAATATCCCCATACAATATCTACAGGGAAAACCCCTTCCATCACAATTCCATTTTCCACCTTCAGCTCTCTTCCGCACATGTTGCAGGACACCTGCTCCAGTTGTTTGGCCTGTTGGTTTTTGTATTTCCTCATCTGTATCCTCCCTTTAGAATCCCCTTCTTCGTTTACAAGTGTATTATATCGAAAAAAAATGCATAAATATAGTGGGAACGGTTTTCAAATTTAGCAAAAGATTACATTTTTCTCATTTCCTGCTCATTACAATACCATCCTCCACAGGGGCTTCATAAAAATTCCTGCGGGTTCCCGCCCTCTGGAACCCCATACTTTCATAGAGCGCAATCGCCCGCACATTACTTTTTCTGACCTCCAGGACGCAGGAGGCAACCCCTGCAGTCTCTGCCTCTGTGAGCAGCTGCTCCATGAGCATTCGTCCGATGCCTTGTCCCTGCTCCTGCTGGGCCACAGACACATTTGTAATCTCGCCTTCGTCCAGGGAGATCCACATTCCCGCGTACCCTACGAGGCATCCGTCCTTTTCCGCGGCAAGATACACGGTGTCTTTTCGAAAAGCACTGGAGTCAAAGCTCTCTCTGCTCCAGGGACGGGAAAAATTCTCCTTTTCTATGTCTGCAGCCGCACAAATATCTCTGGGTTCCATTCTGCGAATCCGTATCATACCTGCTTCTGTCCTTTTAACCTTGCCGCCCGCTCTCTCTCCGCCTGAGACACCCGCAGGTATTCCGGCTGGTGCTCTGCGGCGGACTGTACTTGTCCTCTCTGATACAGTACCATTCCCAGTGCTCCCACAGTTCCGGCCCGCTGCTTATTCACATGCGCCGGGGCAAAGGAATAGGGAACCTTTATCTTTTCCCGTATCAGGTCCGCGTAGACAGGGACACCGTCCCCTAAAAAGATTACTTCCTGCCCCAGTGCATTCAGATCTCCGATTAACTCCTCCGCCTTTACTGCCTTCTGTTTTGTGATAATGATCATTTTCCCATCCTCGAATCTGTAGATGCCGGTATACACCTGGCCTCTTCTGGCATCCATCACAGGGCATATGAGCTGCCTGGCATCGTAGAGATTATAAGCCAGCGCATCCACTGTAGGGACCCCGATTAACGGTTTGTCCAGAGCAAGTCCAAGCCCTTTGGCAGTGGCGGCACCTATGCGCAGCCCTGTAAAGGACCCTGGCCCTGCAGCCACGGCAATGGCATCCAGGGTGTTTAGATCCAAATCGATCATTCTGCCAATCTCATCCAACATAGGAAGCAGTGTCTGAGAATGCGTTTTCTTATAGTTTATAGTGTACTCTGCCAGCAGTCTGTCATCTTCCAGTACAGCCACAGAGGCCACCAGCCCGGAACTGTCGAGAGCTAAAAGTTTCATAATGAATCCATCCCTTCTATTATAATACGGCGGTAGTCAAAGCCTTTTTCCAGATCTTTCTCAATAGTAATCTGTATGATATTTTCCGGAAGAATCTCCTCAATCAGATTCGCCCATTCTATGAGACAGATTCCGCTTCCAAAAAAGTAGTCATCATATCCAATCTCTTCCATCTCCTCCACATCCCCGATGCGGTAGACGTCGAAATGATAAAAGGGCAATCTTCCGTCTTCATATTCCTGAATGATGGTAAAAGTAGGGCTGCTGATGGGTTCTGTAATTCCCAGGCCCTTTGCCACTCCCTGTGTAAATACTGTTTTTCCCACGCCAAGATCACCCATCAATGTATAAATTTCTCCCGGACGGGCTTTCTGTCCTATGGTTTCCCCCAGCCGGAAGGTTTCCTCTGGGCTGTTTGTTTCATATATCATAATTATCCTGTTCCTATTCACTTTCACTTAGAATCTTGTCCGAATCGTGCGATTCTGTACAATTATAGCACAAGGCTGTACCGCACTGCAATCTCACATTTCAACCGGAGAGGCCCCGTACCCCCGGCGAATCAGCACTTGCACCTTTCCCCATCCCATATTATAATATGTTTTACGGCAGTATGCCAAATACGCAAAGGAAAAGGAGTACTATCTTATGGCAAATCCAGTAGTAACTATTACCATGGAAAACGGGGATGTGATGAAGGCTGAACTATACCCGGAAGTCGCACCCAATACAGTAAATAATTTTATCAGCCTTGTAAAGAAAGGGTTCTATGACGGTCTGATTTTTCACCGGGTTATCAAAGGCTTTATGATTCAGGGCGGGTGCCCGGACGGTAACGGCATGGGAGGTCCCGGCTATACCATTAAAGGAGAATTTGCTCAGAACGGATTCTCCAATGATCTGAAGCATACACCCGGAGTTCTCTCCATGGCCCGCGCCATGCATCCGGACTCCGCCGGTTCTCAGTTTTTCCTGATGCACAAGACTTCCCCGCATCTGGACGGGTCATACGCCGCATTTGGAAAGGTGACAGAAGGTCTTGCTATTGTAGATAAGATTGCAGAGGTAGATACCGATTACAGCGATAAGCCGAGAGAACCTCAGGTCATTCAGAGTATGACAGTGGAAACCTTTGGTGTCGACTATCCGGAACCTGAAAAGTGCTGATCCTTCAGACAGAGACAATAAAACGCTCCCGGGAAACCAACTGATGATGGTTTCCCGGAAGCGTTTTTCATTATTTCATAAACCCTGACATCATACATCCTCCGGCGGCACCGGCTGCCAGTACCTCTGTCATATTGCACGGGGTAATCCCCCCGATGGCATAAACCGGAAGGCCCGTGGAAGCACATACCTCCTTTAGATAGGACAGCCCCCTGGGGGGAATGCCTTTTTTACAGTTCGTTGCATAGATGTGTCCCGCAATGATATAAGACGCGCCCAGTTTTTCTGCCTGCCGGGCTTCCTCCGAAGAATGCACAGATACTCCCACCGAGGAGAACTCCCGCAGATACTCCCTGTTTTCCTCCATTTGGGCAAATGATATCTGAACCTCCGGGATCTCAAGCTTTCGGGCTGACCGGATAAACTGGTTCACCGCAAAGGGTTTTCCTGCCTGCCGGCAGATGTCCCGGCACTGTTCCGCCAGACTCTCATATTCCTCCTGAGCCATATCCTTTTCCCGGAGAATGATTTTTTCTATCTCCGGAATCCCTGCAAGGCTGCGGATCCTCTCAAGAAAATCCTCCCTGCACAGATGTCTGTTGGTAATGCAAATCATTGATTTATACTCTGACATAGTCCACATAAACCGGCTGCAGTCCCCGGTCAAGGATGGCCTGGTTCACTTCCTCCACATTTCTTGGGTCTGAGATCTCGAATTGTTCGTCTCCCTTCGCCTCTTCCCCGTGTCCGCCCACGCTGACTTTAACCCCGGCTGATATCTTTGTGGCACACATGCCGATGACATGGTCCCGAAAGCCTGCCCGTTCCCTGGTGGATATGGTGATTCCAGCAAACGGCATGAACAGCCGGTACGCCAGCATTACCTGGAGAAGCTGTGTTTCGTGAACATCTCTGGGATTTACCTTATCGTTATTTATAATAGGGCGAAGTCTGGGGGGAGAGAATGAAATCTCACCGTGAGGATACTTCTGCTGGATATAATATGCGTGCAGCCCGGTGGCAAAGGCGTCTTTTCTAAAGTCATCCAGTCCCAGGAGGGCACCGAAGGCTACTCCCCGCATCCCGCCTTTTAATGCTCTCTCCTGGGCATTGAAACGATAGGGAAAGATCCGCTTGGGACCGCTCAGATGGAGACGTTCGTATTTTTCAGGCTGATACGTCTCCTGGTAAACGCAGACATAGTCGGCCCCGCATGCATGGAGATATGCATATTCGTCACTGTTGAGGGGATAAATCTCGATTCCCACCAGTGCAAAATATTTGGCTGCCAGTCTGACTGCCTCCCCAATGTAGTCTACACCGGAGGCATGTCTTGACTCCCCTGTGAGAATCAAAATGTCCTGCAGACCAGTGGCTGCAATGTTCTTCAGTTCCAGTTCTATCTCCTCCATGGTAAGTTTCCCTCTGTGAATTCTGTTTTTGCAGTTAAACCCGCAGTAAACGCAGTTATTTTCACAGTAATTGGCTATGTACAGAGGAGTGAACAGGGAAACCGAATTCCCAAAATGCTTTGCCGTTTCTTCTTTGCCCCTGTGCGCCATCTCTTCCAGATATGGAGCTGCCGCCGGAGAAAGCAGGGCTGCAAAATCCTCTGTATTCAGAGACTCCTTTCTCAGCGCGGCCTCCACCTGGGCAGATGTATAACTGTTGTAATCATATGCTGCCGTCTTTTTCAAAACGCTTTCCATAAGCTGATGGTCTGTTGCTTCCATTCCCTCCTGATATTCCATATGACAGGTCTGTTCAGTTATCATATCTAATCCTCCAAAAAACCGGTCAGAGGGCTGGATGCTACGCCTTTGTGTTCAACAACCCTTCCCAGTCCTGCCAGATAGGCCATACGGCCGGAATCTATAGCCAGCTTAAATGCCGACGCCATCAGCGCAGCATCGCTGGCAGTGGCGATAGCCGTATTAGCCATAATTGCATCAACCCCCAGCTCCATGGCCTCACATGCCTGGGAAGGGCGCCCGATACCGGCGTCCACAATAATGGGAAGTTGGATTTCCTCTACCAGAATCTTGATAAAATCCCTGGTGCAGAGCCCCTTATTGCTTCCAATGGGTGCGCCCAGAGGCATAATAGCCGCTGCCCCGGCGTTTACCATATCTCTGGCCGCGTTCAGATCCGGATACATATAAGGCATAACCACAAACCCTTCCTTCGCCAGGATTTCCGTTGCCTTTATCGTTTCGTAATTGTCCGGCAAAAGGTATTTGCTGTCATGCACAACTTCAATCTTTACAAAATCCCCGCACCCCAGTTCTCTGGCCAGTCTGGCAATCCGGACAGCCTCCTGCGCAGTCCGCGCGCCGGAGGTGTTGGGAAGGAGGGTAATTCCCTGAGGCATATAGTCCAGTATATTTTCTTCTCCCCCCACATTGGCTCTGCGGATGGCCAAAGTCGCCATTTCCACACCTCCGTTTTTTATTACTGCGTCTGTCATCTCCAGGGAGAACTTTCCGGATCCCAGTATAAATCTGGAATGAAATTCATGTCCTCCGATTACTAATGTGTCATTCATCTTACTTTTCTCCTATTCCTCATATAATTCCAGCAGCAGCCGAAGAGCCATATTTGCCTGATGCCCCGCACATACCTGTACTCTTGGGGCCATAAGTCCCTGGCCAGGGGCTGCCCCGCTTGTCTGATCCCCGCAGATAAAATACCGCTCCATCCTTTTTTCTGTATGTATGGTGTTGGCGCTTAAGTACCCAGCCATACCGGAAGCCCCAACCAGATAGGTTCCTGGAAGCTTTTCTAAGATGGCTGCGGTAAACTCCGCTTTCGTCTCCGGCGCATCAAAGGCCTCACAGACAACCTGACATCCTCGGAATATGCCTTCTGCATTTTCTGCATCGACTTTCACGTCTATCGTCTCCACCTCTATATATGGATTTATCTCTCCAATCTGCATTTTCAAAGCCTCTGTCTTCTTCATTCCCAGATGGGATACCCTATAATTCTGCCTATTCAGATTGCTGGGTTCCACCACATCATAATCCACCAGCAGAAGATGTCCCACCCCGGTGCGGGCCAGCATGACAGCAATATGAGAGCCCAGCCCTCCAAGGCCTGCGATTCCAACTCTTCCTTTTTTCACCTTACGGTGAACTCCCGGGGTATGCCGGGCCGCCATCATGGCCTCAAGCTCCCCGGGCTTTGGCATACTGCCCCTGGGAATAATAAAAATCTCATCCCCGGGCTGAATAGCGTACGCCCCCGATGTGCAGTATCCATTTACAATGGTTATGTCATCTGCCTTGCCCAGAGCCCTTTGAAGCTGTTCCAGCGTACAGGCGGAAAGCTCTGTCTCTTCTCCATTCAGAACCGCCCTCATGGATCACCCCCCGCCCACAAAGCTTACGATCTCGAGGGTGTCGGCTTCCGTGAGCACTACCTCCCCGTATCTGCTCTTAGGTACAATTTCATGGTTTTTCTCCACCGCAATTCTCTCCAATGGATACCTGTGTTCCCGTAAGAAAACTTCCAGCGTTCTCCTCTCTCCCAGGACTACGTCTTTTCCATTCACTCTCATCCGGCCACTCTCCTATCTCTCAGAACAGAATTCCACTTTTTTACCTTCCAGTATCATGTTAGTGGTGCGCACAGCACACATCTTCCCACACATGGAACAGGTATGTCTGTCCGCAGGGGGCGTGCTCTCAAAGTACTCTCTGGCCTTCTCTCCGTCGATTGCCAGCCCAAACATCTCTTCCCAATCCATCTTGTGTCTTGCCGCCGCCATCTTGTCATCCGCTGACCTGGCCCCTTTTATTCCTTTTGCAATATCTGCCGCATGAGCTGCTATCCTGCTCGCCACGATTCCTTCTCTCACATCGTTTACGTCCGGCAGGCGCAGGTGCTCTGCAGGAGTTACATAGCAGAGGAAATCCGCCCCGCTGGCTGCCGCTATGGCTCCGCCGATGGCGGAAGTAATGTGATCATACCCCGGTGCGATATCCGTCACCAGAGGACCTAGTACATAGAAAGGAGCGTTGTGGCACAGGCGTTTTTGTATCTTCATATTCGCTGCAATCTCATCCATGGCCATATGCCCCGGCCCCTCTACCAGTACCTGTACATCCTTTTCCCAGGCCCTTCTGGTGAGATCCCCGATCTCAATCAGCTCTGCAATCTGTCCCGCATCCGATCCGTCCTTCAGACACCCCGGACGGAGGGCATCCCCAAGGCTGATGGTGACATCATGTTCTCTTAAAATCTCCAGCACCTGGTCATAATACTCAAAGAAAGGATTCTCATTGCCTGTCATCTCCATCCATGCAAAGAGAAGTGAACCTCCTCTGGAAACAATATTCATTTTTCTGCCCTCCCTGCGGAAGCTCTCCACTGCCCTGCGGTTCAGGCCCGCATGAATGGTGACAAAGTCGACGCCCTCTCTGGCATGCGCCTCCACCACGCTCAGAAAATCCTGTGCCGAGATCTCCAGCAGATCTTTGTCCAGATACCCAATGGCATCGTACATGGGAACAGTTCCTATCATGGCAGTAGATTTCTCGATAAGTTTTTCTCGAAAGTCATGGGTTTTTCCGTAATTGCTCAGGTCCATAATAGATTCCACGCCAAATTCCAGCGCCATATCCACCTTCCTCATCTCCCGCTCATAATCCTTGCTGTCCCCCGAGATTCCCAGATTCACATTGATCTTTGTCCGAAGACCACTGCCAACCCCTTCCGGGGACAGAGAGGTATGGTGGATATTGGAAGGCACCGCCACCTCACCTGCCGCCATTTTTGCCATAAGTTCGCCCAGATCCATTTGTTCTTTTTCAGCCACTGCTTTCATCTGCGGTGTTACAATTCCTTTTTTCGCCGCTTCCATCTGCGTGTAATATTCGCGCATTATTCTATCCTCCTTTATGTATTTCTTGAATAGCAAATGCGCCAGAACACGTTTCCAAACAGACATAAAAAAGGCAGGTAAATTACTACCTGCCAGTCCATTGGGTCTTTATAAAATAAAAAAAGTTCACTTATAACTGTGAACATTCTGCCTTTTTCTAAATTCCGAATGCTCCCTACCACAGTGTTAACTGTCAGGTTCAAAGGGTTAGACAGCCGCTTCTGTCATTCTCAACTAAACTTAGTTCCCCTGCATCGCTATTCAATTGGTTTTATTATAAGCATGTGTTCGTCTGTTGTCAATCATTTCTCAAAAAAGTTTGTCATATTCTGGAAGAAGGCGGGTTACGCCATCCCCTCCCAGATCTTTTTCATTCTGGCCTGTCCGCTGGTGGCCTCTGTAATCTCATGCTTCAGTTCCTCAGCATTTTCAAACGGGACCTGTACCTGAAGCCGCACCCGTTCTGTATATTCAGCATCTTTCACAGGCAGTCCTCTCTGGCCCAGCAGGTATTGGATTTTGCCGATCCCATTATAATCCGTCGCAATCTCCAGAAGAATAACATGACGCTTTATCACCACACTGCAGTTTTTCAGCCCCTCCTGCACTGCTTTGGAATACGCCCTTACCAGGCCGCCGGTACCCAGCAGTGTTCCCCCAAAGTATCTGGTGACCACAACTGCCGTATCGTGAAGTTCCTCCCCGAGCAGTACATCCAGCATAGGCTTCCCGGCTGTCTGGCTGGGCTCCCCGTCATCGCTGCAGCGCATGGTTTCCCTGTGCTCTCCGATAACATAGGCAAAACAGTTGTGAGAGGCATTCCAGTATTTTTTTCTCATCTCCTCAATAAAAGACAGCGCTTCTTCTTCTGATTTCACCGGTCGGACTGTAGCTATAAATCTAGATTTTTTTTCTACAATCTCTCCCTCTCCCCCAATTTCCACAATTTTATATTCGCTCAGCATATTTTGGTATCCTCTTTATAGTTTTGTATTATTTTCGCCTTTATTTTAACATGTTTCTTAAGGATTTGGGAAGCAATTGTGAAGTTTTTAATTGGGGCTTTATTTCACAATTCTCTTTTGTTATAATGGATGGGAAAAGGAGGCAACATTCATGAACTTTGGAAAAAGAGCGACTTCCAAGAAACGCAATGCCCTAACCTCCCGTTCCACTATGGTAGGTAACAAAGCACACGTTTCTTTCCTTCGGGTTATATTTGCATCCCTGATTGCAGTTTTTGTCCTTTGCGCCTGTACAGGCTTCGGTGCTGTGCGGGGTCTGATTGACAATGCCCCTGAGATTTCTGATGTAAATATTATGCCTATTGGTGCTGCTACCTTCGTGTATGATACAGAGGGCAATCAGATTCAGAAATTAACTGCACCCAATTCAAATCGTATGCCTGTAACCATTGACCAGATTCCTCTGGATCTGCAGCACGCTGTCGTTGCTATCGAGGATGAACGGTTTTATGAGCATAACGGAATCGATATCCGCGGTATTATCCGTGCAGGTGTTAAGGGTATCACTACAGGCCACTTTTCTGAGGGCGCCAGTACAATTACCCAGCAGTTATTAAAGAATAATGTATTCACCGGCTGGACACACGAGTCAACGGTAGAAAGATTCAAAAGAAAATTCCAGGAACAGTACCTGGCCATCCAGCTTGAAAAACAGCTGAAGGATAAAAATGTAATACTGGAAAACTATTTAAACACAATTAACCTGGGCGCTGGCACCTACGGGGTGCAGGCGGCATCTCACCGATATTTTGACAAAGATGTACAAGATCTGACCTTGTCAGAATGCACGGTTCTGGCAGGTATTACACAGAACCCAACTAAGTACAATCCAATCACACACCCCGATGACAATGCGGAGCGCCGTCAAAAAGTACTGAAAAATATGCTGGAACAGGGTTACATCACCCAGGAGCAGCACGATGAGGTACTGGCTGACAATGTTTATGAGAGAATTCAGCAGACAGAGGCAGAGACGGCCGATGATAACTCTGTATACAGCTATTACATCGACGAATTGACCAAACAGGTGATACAGGATCTGCAGGATCAGAAGGGCTATACCTCTCAGCAGGCATACAATGCACTGTACAGCGGAGGCCTACAGATCTACTGTACACAGGATAAGAACATCCAGCAGATCTGCGATGAGGAGTATCAGGACCCTGATAATTTCCCGTCCGGATCACAGGTAAGTCTGGACTATGCGCTGACGCTCAAGCATCCCAACGGGGAAGAGGAGAATTACAGCAAAGAAATGATGAAAGCCTATTTCCAGGAATCGGACTCTGACTTTACACTCCTCTTTGACAGCGAAGAAGATGCACAGCCGTATATTGACTCTTACAAAGAGCACCTGATGGCTGACGGCAGTACAGTGGTAGCTGAAAAGGCAATCTACACGCCCCAGCCCCAGTCTTCACTGGTAGTTATGGATCAGCATACGGGATATGTAAAAGCACTGGTGGGAGGCAGAGGAGAAAAAACAGCCAGCCTGACTCTGAACCGGGCAACAAACACCCTGAGACAGCCAGGTTCTACCTTCAAAATAGTATCCACCTATGCGCCTGCTCTGGACGCCTGTGAAAAGACACTGGCGAGCACTTATGAGGATGAGCCGTTTGAGTATGAGGGAGGGCGTCCGGTCAAGAACTGGCTGACCAATTCTTACGGGGGAACCACTACCATACGGGATGCTATTATTAATTCTGTCAACGTAGTGGCTGTCAAATGTCTTACAGAAATTACTCCGGAACTGGGTTATGAGTATCTGAAGAAATTCGGATTTACTACTATTTATGACTACAAGGAAATTAACGGCAAGATATACAGCGATGTCCGGCAGCCGCTGGCACTTGGAGGTATTACCCTCGGTGTGAGCAATCTGGAGCTGACCGCTGCCTACGCCGCCATTGCCAATGAGGGTACCTATACCAAGCCTATTTTCTACACTAAGATTCTGGACAGCGACGGAAATACTGTCATAGACAATACACCGGAAACCACTTCTGTGATCAAGCCAAGCACTGCCTATCTTCTCACGAGTGCGATGGAAGACGTGGTCAAAGAGGGTACAGGTACACGTTTAAAATTATCCGGTATGCCCGTTGCAGGTAAAACCGGTACAACCTCCGGTTATAATGATGTTTGGTTTGCAGGCTATACGCCTTACTATACCTGCGCGGTATGGGCAGGCTATGACGATAATGAGAAGCTTCCGAAATCCGGAATCTATAGGTCCTATCATCAGACTTTATGGAAAAAAATTATGGGAAGAATCCACGAAGATCTGAAAGAAAAAGATTTTGAGATGCCGTCCACGGTCGAGAAAGAAACCGTATGTGCTACTACCGGACTTCGTCCAAATGCCGGATGCCCGACTATCACAGAATATTTTGACAAGACCACACTTCCCACTAAGCGGTGCAACAAGCACAGCAATTACCGGAGAAGCGATGACTCAGAATCTAATAATGAATCTTCCGGCAATAATCAGAGAGAGGAGAACACGAACAACACCACTCCTCCCGCCACCGGAGAGAATCCTAACGGCAATACTACGAACAACAACCAGCCGGAGAATCCTAACGGCAATACCGGCGAGCAGCCCGGAGGCAACTCCGGACAGCCGGATACCCCGGATGAGCCGACAACTCCCACTCCTCCCACAGGAGGCGGGGACCAGCCAGGAGGCAATACCGGGGATCAGCCCGGCGGGGATACCCCTCAGACCGGCACCTGACAGAATATAGGATCAGATAAGGACATTGCGTTTGTCAGCGCAATGTCCTTTGTTTTCTCGTATCCCGTGCATCGGTCTGCAAGGCGCCCAAATTGCGGTTACAATTAGTTCTCCACAGCATCCAGTATGAGCTTTGCGGCTCCCACGATACCCGCATCATTTCCCAGCTTCGCCAGAACCAGCGGAGTGTCCCTGCAGGCACTGAAGGCATATTTCTTATAGCTCTTTTCAATCGCCTGTATCAATACATCCCCGGCCTTTGAAACACCTCCCCCAATTACAATCACCTCGGGGTCTACCACACAGGAAAAGCTCCCCAGCGCCCGGCCCAGGCAGTCTGCAAAGACAGAAACTATGTCTGCCGCCAGCTGATCTTCTTCCTTATAGGCGTCAAAGACTGCTTTAGCAGTAATCTCCTGTCCTCGCAGTACAGACGTTCTTTCTGATTGGGCGAGCATCCTGCGAGCCACTCTGGCGATTCCCGTAGCCGACGCGGTCTGTTCCAGACACCCGTGGCCGCCGCAGTTGCACGCTTCCTCTTCGTTGGGATCCACGCAGGCATGTCCAATCTCCCCTCCTGCACCGTGGGCACCGGCTACAATCCTGCCGTTTACGATAATTCCTCCGCCAACACCAGTTCCGAGCGTAACCAGAATCATGTTTCTGGCTCCTTCACCGCCGCCCTTCCACATTTCACCCAGGGCAGCTACATTGGCATCATTTGCCGCTTTGACAGGGTATCCGGAAAGAGTCCTCAGTTCTTCCTCTATACACTTTTGTCCCCAATGGAGATTTACCGCACAGGGGATCTCTCCATTTTCATTCACCGGCCCGGGAACACCGATTCCAATCCCTGCCACATCCTCTGCAGGGATGGACGCATCCTTTGTTTTTTGAAGAATGGACGCTGCCACATCGGGCAGTATGTGCCTTCCCCCTTCCTCAACACGGGTCTTAATCTCCCATTTGTCCAGTACCTTCCCACTGGTGTCAAATAGTCCGCACTTGATTGACGTACCGCCTACATCAATGCCAAAACAATACTGTGCCATACATTAATCCTCCCTCTTTTTCGCAATATTCTCCTGTACCCGCTTGTACAGTTCTTTTGCCGCATTATATCCCATCTTCTTCTGTCTGTGGTTCACTGCAGCAGATTCTACTATCACAGCGAGATTTCTTCCCGGACGGATGGGCAGAGAATGGCACACTACTTTATTGCCCAAGAATTCTGTATATTCCTCCTCCAGTCCTAGTCGGTCATACTCTTTATCCTTACTCCACTCCTCCAGCTTAATTACCAGATCAATGGCCTGGGTGTCCTTTACACTCTCTACACCGAACAAGGTTTTTACATCTATAATTCCGATTCCCCTCAGTTCAATAAAATGCCTGGTAATATCAGGGGCAGAGCCTACCAGTGTCACATCACTGACACGCCGAATTTCCACAACATCGTCGCTTACCAGGCGGTGTCCTCTTTTAATCAGCTCCAGAGCTGCCTCGCTCTTGCCAATCCCACTCTCACCCATGATGAGAACGCCCTCTCCGTATACATCTACAAGCACACCGTGGACAGAGATACAAGGAGCCAGCTGAACATTCAGCCAGCGGATAATCTCCGCCATAAAATTTGAGGTTGTCTTATCTACCGTTAAGGTAGGTACCTGATACTTCTCAGCCAGCCGAAGCATATCCTCATCCGGATGTGTCATCGTGCTGAACACCACACAGGGAATTTTGCTGGACACAAACCTTTCATAGGCAGCAACTTTTTCTTCCCGGGTAAGATGCTGAAGATATGTGTATTCCACGTATCCGATAATCTGTACCCTCTCGTTTTCAAAATGCTCCAGATAACCTGTCAGCTGAAGGGCCGGCCGGTTAATATCAGGAAGGGTAATCCTTATCTCAGACATATCAATATCAGGGGTTGCATTATAAAGCCCCAGCTCCTGCACCATTTTTTTAAGTTCTACACCTTTCATATGTGCTCTCCTTTGCGATTTCTTAGATTTTATTCTACCACATACGATCTTTCACTTCAAGAAATCCAATTGCTAATCTTCTCCTTCATGAAAAAATGCGTACACCTGGCGTGCACTTCTCGCATTCATAGAAGGCACCTTTTCCAGCTCCTCCAGGGATGCCTCCCTGATAGGTTCCAGGCCCTTGAAGTACTTCATCAGCGCCTTTCTGCGGGCAGGCCCTACTCCCTCAATATCATCCAAGACAGAATGAACCTGCCCCTTGCTTCTCAGCGACCGGTGATATTCAATTGCAAACCGGTGGGCTTCATCCTGGATTCTGGTAATCAATTTAAATCCTTCACTAGACCGGTCAATTGGAATCTCTGTATTATTAAAATACAGCCCCCTTGTTCTGTGTTTGTCATCTTTTACCATGCCGCATACCGGGATCTCCAGACCCAGGCGGTTCAGAACTTCCAGGGCAATATTTACCTGTCCCTTTCCCCCATCCATCATAAGCAAATCAGGAAATTTAGTAAAGCTTCCGTATTCCCGTTCCAGTTTTTTCTCCTTCTGCTCTTCCTGCTCGTCAATTCCATGAGTAAACCGGCGGGTAAGCACCTCCTCCATACTGGCATAATCGTTGGCGCCCTTCACCCATTTGATTTTAAACTTCCTGTAATCACTGCGCTTTGGTTTTCCCTTTTCATAGACAATCATGGATCCTACAGACTGAAACCCGCTGATATTAGAGATATCAAAAGCTTCTATCCGGTTTACCTCCTGAAGTCCCAGCCATTGGGAGATCTCTTTGACTGCCCCTATGGTTCTCCCCTCTTCCCGTTTTATCTTTTCCCGATCCTGACTTAAAACAAGCGAGGCATTCTGGGCAGCCAGCTCCACCAGCTTTTCTTTTGTCCCCTTTTTCGGCACTTTCAGTCTAACCTTCTGGCCCCTCCGTTTGCCAAGCCATTCCTCTATGATTTCCTGATCCTCTATCTCTTCCTGGAGCATAATTTCCTTTGGAATATATGGCGTACCTGCATAAAACTGTTTCAGGAAGCTGGAGACCACCAAGGCTCTGCTGTCGCCCTCTGCCACCCTGATATAAAAGTGATCTCTTCCGATTAAGCGTCCGTCCCGGACAAAGAATACCTGAGCCACCGCGTCCTCCCCGTCCATTGCCACAGCGATTACATCCTTGTCATCTCCATGCTGATCCGTTATCTTCTGGCGCTCCTGGATCCTGCCTACGCTTTGGATCAGATCACGGTACTGGGCAGCGTCCTCAAAATTCATCTCCTCTGCGGCCTGCTTCATCTTTTCCTCAAGCTCCCGGATTACCGGCTTACTGTTCCCCCCCAGAAAGTCCAGAAGCTTCTCTACCTGTTTATGGTATTCCTCCTTGGAAATGTAGCCCTGGCAGGGGGCATTGCACTGTTTAATATGATAATACAGACAGGGACGTTCCTTTCCGATATCCTTGGGGAGATTCCTGTTGCAGGATCTCAGATGATACAGCTTTCTGGAAAGCTCTACTGCATCCTTCACCGCCCCTGCACTGGTATAAGGGCCATAATACCGGCATTTATCCTTCTTCATCTGGTGAGAGAATAGTACCCGGGGAAACTCTTCATTCACCGTCACCTTGATAAAGGGATATCCCTTATCATCCTTAAGCATCGTATTATATTTTGGCCGGTGCTCTTTGATGAGATTACACTCCAGGACCAGCGCCTCCAACTCTGAATCTGTAATAATATACTCGAAACGCTCAATCTGCGTCACCATACGCTCAATTTTAGCGCCCTTGTTCCTGCTGGACTGAAAATACTGCCGCACCCGGTTTTTCAGGCTGACGGCTTTTCCCACATATATAATTGCATCCTTCTTATCATGCATGATATACACGCCGGGCTTTGCCGGCAGTTTTTTTAATTCCTCTTCCAAATCCATACTGCTCTCCTCTATCTGCCTGAAAGGCCTTCTTCCCGGAGGATAGTGCCCGTAAAACCAGGTTATTCTCCTCCCGATACATAATTGTCTGTAAATGAAAATACGGCTCCGTAATATGCCTCCGGATCCTTATCCTGGGACTGGGCATGCCCTGCACCCTCTACGATTAATAATTCCTTTTCCCCTGCTGCCGCCTGATACAGCTCTTTCGCCATTTCCACAGGAATAAATGCATCCTCGCTCCCGTGTATAATCAACACCGGCAGGCTGGTTTTCCTGACCTGTTCCACCGCAGATGCTTCCTTTATGTTGTAGCCTCCCCGCATCTGCAGCACCACATTGGCAGCATCCAGAAGGGGAAACGGCGGAAGGTGAAACCATTCCCTGATCTGCTTCTTAAAGATACTATACACATCTGTGTATGCACAGTCTGAGACCACTGCCTTTACATTGTCTGGCATTTTCTCCCCCGACATCATCAGCGCACAGGAGGCCCCCATAGACTGTCCGTGAATCACGATCTCCGCCTGGGGATCCTGCTGCAATATGTAGCGGATCCATATCATATTATCCGCCCTGTCCGTCCATCCCATACCGATAAAATCACCTTCGCTCTCCCCCTGGCAGCGCATATCGGGCGTAAGTACCTGATATCCTTTTAAGGCATACTCGCAGGCTATGGGATTCATCTCTTCTTTCCAGCCTGTATACCCGTGAAGCAGGAGCACCCACTTATGGCTCTCCTCCTTTTGATAAAATACTCTGGCCTTCAGTTTATAGCCGTCCGTTGACTCTGCCTCCAGTTCCTCCTGGGGTGCAGCCGACAGCCATACCTCCGTTTTACTATAAGCTTTGGATCGGTTTTCCTGTATATCATCTGTGTGTACCAATGCTGCTACACTTTCTTCCGTAATATCCTCAAACGCCTGGGTCTTTTCCATAGAAGCCGGCACCAGAGCTACATCCACAAGTATATACGCAGCCGCAAAAAGTAATACAAGGAGAACTGTAAATACAATGCCTATTCTCTTTATCCACTTTTTCTTCATTTTGTATCTCTCTTAAGTCCTTTCTCAAATACCCGGGGCCTTACTTTTATCTCATCTGGGCGATACGGATACAGACATTTAGAGCCGGAACATATATGCTCCGGCTCTTATGATATTTTTAGTCTTCTGTGATTGTCTCTTTTTCCTCTGATTTCGGGATATCTTCCGTTCTGTCCTCCTGTCCCTGGTCCGGGGAAACCTCTGCCTGTTCTTCTTCTGCAGGCTCCAAAGTCTTTTCGGCCCCTTTACTTTCCTTCTGAAGAATACGGTATTCCTTATTTTCCTCCCCTTCCGGTTCAGGAATGCCTTTGACCTCCCTGAAAATCTTCATGAACTCTTTCCCGGTTATGGTTTCTTTTTCTATCAGGAATTCAGCAATTTTATCCATTACCTCCCGATTCTCGGCCAGCAGGCCTTTTGCCTCATCGTAAGACTTTTTCAGGAGTTCCATTACTTCATGGTCAATTTCCGTGGCTGTAGCATCGCCGCAGTTCAGAACCGCTCTTCCGTCCAAATACTGACTCTGCACATCAGCAAGTCCCATAAGCCCGAATCTCTGGGACATTCCATATTGGGTAATCATCGCCCTGGCCACCTTTGTGGCCTGCTCAATATCATTGGACGCTCCGGTGGTCACTGTATCAAACACCAGTTCCTCCGCAGCACGGCCTGCCAGATATCCCACCAGCATCGCCTCCAGCTCTTTTTTGGTATTCAGATACTTTTCTTCCTCAGGCACATGCATAACATAGCCCAGGGCTCCCATGGTACGGGGCACAATCGTGATCTTCTGCACCGGCTCAGAGTGCTTCTGCAGAGCACTTACCAGCGCATGGCCCACTTCGTGGTAAGAGACAATCTTTCGTTCCTCCTTGCTGAGGATTCTGTCCTTTTTCTCCTTACCTACCAGCACCACTTCCACCGCTTCAAACAGATCCTTCTGGGATACTGCACGCCTTCCCTTTTTCACTGCCAGGATAGCCGCCTCATTAATCATATTTGCCAGGTCGGAGCCAACCGCCCCAGAGGTAGCCAGAGCAATAGCATCCAAATCTACGGTTTCATCCAATGCCACATTCTTTGCATGTACTTTCAGGATATCAACCCGCCCTTTCAGGTCCGGGCGGTCTACAATTACACGCCGGTCAAAACGTCCCGGGCGCAGAAGCGCGGGATCAAGAACCTCAGGACGATTGGTGGCAGCCAGGATCAAAAGCCCTTTGGAAGTATCAAAACCATCCATCTCAGCTAAAAGCTGGTTCAGGGTCTGCTCCCGCTCGTCATTTCCGCCGCCGTAACGGCTGTCACGGCTTTTGCCGATAGCGTCCACCTCATCAATGAAAATAATGCAGGGAGCGTTCTTCTTTGCCTCCTCAAACAAGTCCCGGACACGGGAAGCTCCCACTCCCACGAACATCTCCACAAAGTCAGAACCTGACAGTGAGAAAAACGGAACGTGTGCCTCCCCGGCTACCGCCTTTGCCAGCAGTGTCTTACCGGTTCCCGGAGGTCCCACAAGAAGGGCCCCTTTTGGAAGCTTTGCCCCGATTGCCGTATATTTCCCCGGATTATGGAGAAAATCTACTACTTCCTGGAGAGATTCCTTCGCCTCATCCTGCCCCGCCACATCCTTGAATGTAACTCCTGTCTCTTTCTGCACATATGCTTTTGCCTTACTCTTTCCTACGCCGCCCATCATGCCGCCGCCTTTGTTCATCCGGCGCATGAAGAAATTAAGTACGAGCAATAATAATACAAAAGGAATGATAAAACTCAGGATACTGTACAGTATCGTAGATGCCGGATCCGGGGGCTTTTTGGAAAACTCCGCATCGCATTTTGCCAGACGTTCTGTAAGAGCTGTTTCATCTTCCATCAAGGTCGTGTAGTAGGTAACCTCAAGGTTAGGATTCGACTGCTTCTTGGGAATGATGGTCAGTGTGTCTGATTTCAATTGTACCTTGCTGATCTCGTTTTTATCCACCATAGAAATAAACTCATTATATGAGATTTCTCTGGAGGTGAGATCCTTCTGCATGCTGCCGAAGAAACTCATACATGCCAAACTAATAAGAATACAAATCAGGAGCATCAGCAACGTCTGTCTATTCTTCGGTCCGCCTGGTCCGTTATTCCTGTTATTATTAGGATTCTGATTATTATTTTGGTCCATTTCCTTCCTCCTCATTCTTGTCTCTTCTATTATAAGGACAGACCGGCTATAAATCAATAACCAGATTGTGAAAAAGAAGACACTTTTCTTAAACTTTTCTAAAATCCAATGAAAATCGACATCTATTTTTACGGTAATGGGTAGAAAAAACAATCTAACCTGTAGTATACTAAAATCTGAGGCATTTATGCCTGCTACTTTTATAATATCTTAGGGAGACAGAGGTTAAAAAAGCAAATGAAAATTGGATTTGATAACCAAAAATACCTGGATATGCAGTCTGCACATATCCGTGAAAGAATTAATCAGTTTGACAACAAATTATATCTGGAATTCGGCGGAAAGCTTTTTGATGACTATCATGCCGCCAGAGTCCTTCCCGGTTTTGCACCTGACAGCAAGCTGCGCCTGCTGATGCAGCTCTCAGACCAGGCGGAACTGGTGATTGTGATAAGCGCCGGGGATATTGAGAAAAATAAAATCAGAGGGGATTTGGGAATCACCTATGATTCCGATGTGCTGCGCCTGATGGATGCATTCAAAGAAAAGGGCCTGTATGTGGGAAGCGTTGTAATCACTCAGTACCAGGGGCAGAACAGCGCCAATCTCTTTAAGATGCGTCTGGAGAAGCTGGGCATCCGGGTATATATCCACTATTCTATTGAGGGCTATCCAAGCAATATACCGTTAATCGTAAGTGACGACGGGTACGGCAAAAATGAATATATCGAGACCACTCGTCCTCTGGTAGTCATCACTGCCCCGGGGCCGGGAAGCGGTAAGATGGCGACCTGCCTGTCCCAGCTCTATCACGAGCACAAACGGGGCATCCATGCAGGATACGCAAAGTTTGAGACCTTTCCCATCTGGAACATTCCCCTGAAGCATCCCGTGAATATGGCCTATGAGGCTGCAACTGCGGATCTCAATGACGTCAATATGATTGATCCGTTCCACCTGGAAGCTTACAATAAAACAGCCGTTAATTATAACAGGGATGTAGAAATCTTTCCTGTACTCAACGCCATATTTGAAAAAATTTACGGTTCCAGCCCCTACAAGTCCCCCACGGACATGGGTGTCAATATGGCTGGAAACTGTATTTCCGACGATGAGGTCTGCAGGGAAGCCTCCTGCCAGGAAATTATCCGGCGCTATTATCAGGCTTTGAACGGTCTGGCCGACGGCACCCGTCTGGAAGAAGAAGCCTATAAAATCGAGCTTCTTATGAAACAGGCCCATATAACCACGGATGACAGAAAAGTGGTCGCTGTGGCCGTGGAGCACGCAAAGGAAACCGGTGCCCCTGCTGCCGCCCTGGAGCTGGCCGACGGACGCATCATCACTGGTAAGACCTCTAATCTTCTCGGAGCCTCCGCTGCTCTGCTGCTGAATGTACTAAAAGAACTGGCCGGTATTGATCATAAGGTTCACGTGATTTCCCCTGCTGCCATAGAACCCATTCAAAAGCTTAAGACAAAATATCTGGGAAGCCGGAATCCCCGTCTTCATACCGACGAAGTCCTGATCGCCCTGTCCATCAGTGCGGCGACTGATTCCAATGCAGAGCTGGCCTTAGAGCAGCTTCCAAAATTAAAGGACTGCCAGGCCCATACTTCTGTTATGCTTTCGGATGTAGATTTAAAGGAATTTAAAAAACTGTCTGTGCAGCTGACTTCCGAGGCAAAATACGAGAACAAGCGGATCTACCACTAGAACACCCCCAAGGGTGCTGCTTGCTGGTAATTGTCTGACTTTAATTTTTTTACGAAAAGCACTTGTATTTTCCCGCACATGTGGTGTATAATTTTTTCCGTTATTTTAAAATTTAAAAGCATTCACTAGGACAATGGAGTCCCGGCAATTTGCTGAAACAGCCGATCATCTGCGAGGGCAGCATGACAGGCTTTTCAGCTGCCGGGACTTCTCTGATGAGAAGCCCCAAAGGGGCTGTCTTCCAAAGGAGGGAAATCATGCCAGTAAAGTACGTATTTGTAACCGGCGGGGTAGTATCCGGCCTGGGTAAGGGAATCACTGCGGCGTCTCTGGGACGGCTGTTAAAAGCCCGGGGCTACAAAGTCACCATGCAGAAGTTTGATCCTTATATTAATATCGATCCGGGAACTATGAATCCCATACAGCACGGGGAGGTTTTTGTCACTGATGACGGCGCGGAGACTGACCTGGATCTGGGCCACTACGAACGTTTCATTGACGAGAGCCTGGATAAAAACTCCAACGTCACAACAGGTAAGATCTATTGGTCTGTCCTGCAGAAAGAACGACGCGGAGATTTTGGGGGCGGCACAGTCCAGGTAATTCCCCACATCACCAATGAAATCAAAAGCCGGTTTTACCGCAATGATACCTCTGAAGAGACCAGAATCGCTATCATTGAGGTGGGCGGCACGGTGGGAGACATTGAAAGCCAGCCTTTTCTGGAGGCAATCCGTCAGTTTCAGCACGATGTAGGGCGGGAGAATGCCATCCTAATCCATGTTACTCTGATTCCGTATCTGAAGGCTTCCGGCGAGATGAAAACGAAACCCACCCAGGCCAGTGTTAAAGAGCTTCAGGGTATGGGGATCCGCCCTGACATTATCGTCTGCCGTTCTGAACTTCCGCTGGACCAGGGGATTAAAGATAAAATTGCCCTGTTCTGCAACGTTCCAAGCAGCCATGTCCTGCAAAATCTGGATGTAGAGTACCTGTACGAAGCGCCCCTGGCCATGGAAAGAGAAAATTTGGCCCAGGTAGCCTGCGAGTGTCTCAATCTGAAGTGTCCCGAACCGGATCTCGCTGACTGGAGAGGAATGGTTGAGGCTCTGCGCCATCCCACGAAGGAAGTCACCATTGCCCTGGTGGGAAAATACATCCAGCTGCACGATGCCTACATCAGTGTAGTAGAGGCCCTCAAGCACGGAGGGATCGCCAGTCACGCCACCGTAAATCTGAGATGGGTGGATTCCGAGGAGATAACGCCCGAAAATGCTGAATCTATTCTCTCAGAAGCGGACGGCATCCTGGTTCCCGGCGGCTTTGGGGACCGGGGCGTTGAGGGCAAAATCACTGCAATCCGCTATGCCAGAGAACACAAGGTACCATTTCTGGGCCTCTGCCTGGGCATGCAGCTGTCCATCGTGGAATATGCCCGCAATGTAGTAGGATATTCGGATGCACACAGCATAGAACTGGATCCCCATACGATACACCCTGTCATAGATCTCATGCCGGATCAGAATGGAATTGAGGACATCGGCGGCACACTTCGTCTGGGAGCTTATCCCTGTGTCCTGGACAAATCCTCAAAGGCCTATGAGCTGTATGGGGAAGAAATCATATATGAGCGTCACCGGCACCGCTATGAGGTGAATAACGATTACCGGAACGACCTGACCAAATACGGCATGACCCTCTCCGGCACCTCCCCCGACGGCAGAATTGTAGAGATGATAGAGCTGAAAAACCACCCCTTCTTCCTCGGAACCCAGGCTCATCCGGAACTGAAATCCAGGCCCAACAGGCCCCATCCCCTGTTTCGCGGGTTTGTTGAGGCATCTGTAGACAGAAAGGAACAGCAGCCGTAATATTCTTCTGGATATGCAAAAGACGCCGGGAAGCAGAAGTTCTCCTTCTGTTTCCCGGCGTCCTTTAGTTTCTTTTTATCTGTATCCATCAGGATTCATAGACTGCCATTTCCAGGAATCCCGGCACATTTCTTCGATTCCTCTTTTGGCCTCCCAGCCCAGTTCTTCTTTGGCTTTTGCCGCATCTGCATAGCAGGTAGGAATATCACCGGCCCGCCTTGGCTTAATCTGGTACGGTATTTTCTTACCGCAGGCTTTTTCATAAGCTTTCACCACATCCAGCACACTGTAGCCGATTCCCGTTCCCAGATTGTAAATCATAACACCCTTAGCAGTTTCCAGCTTCTGAATTGCCTTTACATGGCCTGCTGCCAGATCAACCACATGAATATAATCTCTTACGCCTGTTCCGTCCGGTGTGGGATAGTCATCCCCGAACACGCCCAGACATTCCAGTTTGCCCACAGCCACCTGGGCAATGTAAGGCACCAGGTTGTTGGGAATCCCCTTGGGATCTTCACCGATAAGACCGCTTTCATGGGCACCGATGGGATTAAAATACCGGAGCAGAATTACATTCCATTCCGGATCGCCTACATGCAGATCTGTGAGGATCTGTTCCAGCATTCCTTTGGTCTGTCCGTAAGGATTGGTAATCTTTCCCTTGGGGCACTCTTCTGTTATGGGAACAAATGCAGGATCCCCGTATACAGTAGCGGAGGAACTGAAGACAATATTCTTGCAGCCGTGGTTTCTCATTACATCGCACAGCAGCAGGGTTCCTGTAATATTATTGTGATAATACTCCAGAGGCTTGGACACGGATTCCCCCACGGCTTTGAGCCCTGCAAAATGGATGACAGAATCAATAGATTCTCTGTCAAACACTGCTTCAATATCCGGACGGTTCAGCAAATCGCCTTCATAAAATTTCACTTTTTTTCCTGTGATTTGCTCCACTCTGTCCAGAGCTTTTGCACTGGAATTGTAAAGATTATCCAACACAACTACTTCGTACCCCTGATTCAACAGCTCTACACAAGTATGACTTCCGATATAGCCTGCACCGCCGGTTACTAATATTGCCATAATAAACTCCTCCTTCATCTGCAGTTTTATAGATTGTCTCTTAATTTCTTAATCATTCTATCACGGATAAGAAAGAATAACAACTGAATCCGAATATTTATTTTATTAAATTTGTTTTAAAACATTTATGTTGTTTTATATTTGCATAGTTTGCTATTATCTCGTACATCTGCTGCTTCTTCTGTTCCATGTCTGCCACCAGTTTAAACTGCGTCCTGCAGCGGTCCAGATTTTGTCCCTCTCTGTGCGTCTTAAAATACGTATCTCCGGACAGATAATCTGTCAGAAACCGGATGCCGCATTCATAGGTCATGGTAATGGCCCCATCCGGGAGCATACATATCTCCTCATGCGTCAGACTCCCTCCGCATCCTTCCAGAAACCCTTTGGTATAAGCCTCAAAAAGCTCCAGGCTGCACCAAATTTTCGAGAGATCCCGCTCATCCTCTGCGCCGGTGCTGGCGCCAAAGCGGATAGAATCCCCAAAATCATTCACTGCCAGTCCCGGCATAACCGTGTCAAGATCAATTACACAGATCCCTTTTCCTGTAGCCCGATCCATCATAATGTTATTCAGTTTCGTGTCGTTGTGGGTAACACGCAGGGGAAGCTCTCCGTTTTTCTGCATTCTGCACAGCGTGTGGGCAAGGCTTTCTCTGGACAGCGCAAATGCAATCTCGTCTTTCACTTTGTCTGCCCGTTTGCAGACATCTTCCCGGACTGCCTTCTGAAGTTTTAAAAAACGCTCCTCCGTATTATGGAAATCTTTGATGGTCTCATGCAGGGTCTTGGCAGGATAATCCGCAAGGAGCCTCTGAAAATGCCCGAATGCCAGGGCACTCTCATAAAAATCTTCCGGCTTCTCCACCTGATTATAACAGACTGCATCTTCGATAAAAAGATACGCTCTCCAGTAATCTCCTGCGGAATCTCTGTAATAACAGTTTCCATCCGCTGCAGGAACAAGGTTCAGTGTCTCTCTCTCGGGATCCCCCCCATTGCTAATAATCTTGCCGCGTAGCCAGGTAGTCACTCCAACAATATTCTCCATCAGCTCTACAGGCCTCAGAAAAATCTCTTTATTCATTCTCTGCAGGATAAACCTCCTGGGTTTCCCTGTCTCCCCCTCAAAGGTAAGGCGGAACGTATCATTGATGTGCCCGCTGCCGTAGGGTATCTCCTCTTTCAGATGTTCCGGAAACCGGAAATGTTGTATTACCTCTTGCATAATCTCCTGCTCCACGCCTACTCCTCCCAAAGCTTCTCCGGATAAAGGCCCTTTGCTTTCATACTTTTAACAGCCTCTACCACAACCTCTTTATCTTCTTTATAAGTAACTCCATACCATTTATCAGAGGATTTCAGGACCTCAACAGTTGCTTTCTTCTCTTCCAGAAGCTCTCCCACAACAGACGGAAGGAAGAATTCGGCTTTCATGGGATTCTCTTTCAGATTCCTTTCCAGAAATACAGGAAAACGTTCTTTTAACTCTTTTAACATACTTTGAGTAAATCCCCACATATTCATAGATACCGTGCTTCCCTCCGGCAGCGGCACCCAGGTGGCTCCGTCATCTTCTGTGTAGGCCGCCTGGCCTCCTCTTTTTTCAATTCTGGTGCGTTCCCGGATCCCAACCAAATATCCATGTTCGTCTGTCTCACATACGCCTCTGGCCACATGGCCATTCTCTGTAAGGGTGTTTTCCAGAATATATCCCACCATGGTGTAGCGGTATTTCTCATCATCCTCATGGGTGGAGAGATAGTCAAAAATAGCCTGGAATGCATGCCGTCCATAATAGTCATCCGCATTGATAACCGCAAAAGGCCCGTCCACTGTATCTGCGCAGGAAAGCACTGCATGGCCGGTTCCAAAAGGCTTCACTCTCCCTTCCGGGACCTGGTATCCGCCGGGAATATTCGTCAATTCCTGATACACATAGGAAACCTCCATATACCTGCCCATTCTGTTCCCGATACTTTCCCTGAAGTCCGCTTCATTTTCCTTCTTTATAATAAAAACTACTTTGTCAAATCCGGCCTTTTTGGCATCATACAGGGAAAAGTCCATGATAATATGTCCCTGATCGTCCACCGGATCGATCTGCTTTAATCCGCCGTACCGGCTTCCCATACCTGCTGCCATGATTACTAATACTGGTTTTTTCATACGCTCCAACCTCCATTGATTCTGTTTCCTTTATTGTATACCTGCAAGCTCCGGGGTGTCCAGGGCAGGGGCGCTTCAGCGACTCTGCAGTCTTCCGCCGGCTTTTGAACATCCTCTAGAGTTTATCATATCTTATAGGTACCGTGCAACAAAAGCCCGGCCATGGCGCCGGCTGTCTCCTGCTGCATAAGATAGTATAATACGCTTGTTACAAAAATGCTTTATACGATATATTCACAAAATTGTACGATTGGTTCTCCTTTTAATTGTCTTTTATTAAAAGATAGACTATACTTATACTATATTTAAAACTAGTAGGGAGGTTTTTATGCCATTCGAAGCGCTTAATCTGAGGGAAGAGCTGTCTGTATGCAATATCGTTACCATTCATTACTTTGAATATATGAATACTTTTGATTTTCCGGGAGAGTCCCATGACTTCTGGGAACTTGTGTGTGTAGATAAAGGAGAAGTGATTATCACGGCAGATGATATCCCCTATATTCTCAAGCGGGGACAGATATTTTTCCATGCTCCTAACCAGTTTCACTCGCTGAGAGCAAATGGCCGAACCGCCCCCAATCTAGTGGTAATCTCCTTTCACTGCAAAGCTGGGTGCATGGAGTTTTTCAGGGACAGAGTCATGGATATTACAGAGACCGAACGGACGCTGCTGGCCAGTATCATTTCCGAAGCCAGAAATTGTATCCGTCCGCCCTTTGACAACCCTTATACTGAAAAAATGCAGCGGCTCGAAGAGCCAGTATTCGGGGCAGAACAGTTGATCAAACTGTATATGGAGCAGATGCTGCTTCTGATGATACGCCGGGGAGATCAAAGTGCCCCAGGGGACGCCCATCCGGTAAAGTCTGTTACCCAGCACAACGAATCTATACTCTATCAGAGAGTGGTCAATTACCTGGAGGAACATATCCGGGAACATATGACCATTGAAGAGATCTGCAAGGCAAACCTCATCGGAAGGTCCCAGCTCCAGAAGCTTTTTCGGGAGCGGAACCGCTGCGGGGTTATTTACTATTTTTCCTGCCGCAAAATCGAACTGGCCAAGCAGCTTATACGGGAAAACCATCACAACTTTACACAGATTTCCGATGATCTGGGGTATACCTCTGTACATTATTTTTCCAGACAGTTTAAAAAAATTGCCGGGATGACCCCTTCTGAATATGCATCCTCCATAAAAGGACTGGCGGAGCGCAGATGAGTCATTATACCCCTTTTTATATCACGTCTCTCTTATCGATATCCCGGTAGGAAACGTAGGCAATCGCCAGCCCAAGAATACACAATGCTGCAGGCACCAGGCTGAATGAAAACAGGGATAACTGCCCCTGATCCCCTCCGAAGGAAGAGTTTACCAGACTATTGATCACCACCCCCGCTACAATCGTAGCCGTCACTGACTTTTTGCGCATTCCGAAATAGAGCGGAATCATACTAAGTCCCGCAGTTGCCCCGGCGCTGAACACTGCACCCGGAAGCCTTCCCATTATCTGCATCAGAGTGATTGGCTCTGTGACAATGGTAACCCAGCGGTTTGCAAGAAACATCCCCATACCAAAAATAATCTCAGACACCAGTATGGTTATAAAGGTAAAACCAAAAACAATGCAGAGCTTGCATCCCATAATCTTCTTTCTGGAGATAGGATAAGTGAATAGGTTCTGTATCGTACCCTCTTTATATTCTCCAATCACAACGTTCCCTAACATCACACCGCCGAAGATTCCGTAAGAAATCCGGCAGAGAATTTCTCCGAAGGCCAGCATCTGGGCAGCATGATCAAACATCCGCTCTCCCTCGTCAATAATGGATCCTGTCAGGATTGTAAAAGCAAGGATTGACGCTGCTATAATCACAAACGCCCTCACAATACTGCTTACTTTTAATTTTGTAAATTCCAATTTCATTAATTTAAGCATGCTCTCCTCCTCCTATCACAGTGTCCATAAAATAATCCTCCAGGGAATCATTTTTACAGGACATATTGAGAATTCCAATGTTTTCCTGCACCAAAGCTCTGGTTATCAATGTCTGATCCTCTATCCCATAAACTCTGAGACCGGACGGAGAAATCACTCTGAAGTTCAGCTCAGGGAATCTGTGATCCAGCACAGTAGCCGCCTTCTGCACATCATCCAGTTCCAGCTCTATATACTGTACGGCATCTTTTCTGATCTCCTTCATAGATACCTCTCTGAGCAGGCGGCCTTTGTCAAGCACTCCTATCTCATCCGCAATCTGTTCAATCTCTGTAATAATATGACTGGAGATTAGTATCGTTGTTCCGCAGTTGTCCCTCAAGCTCACCAACAGCTCACGCATCTGCCGGATCCCCATAGGATCCAGGCCATTGATAGGTTCATCAAGAATGAGCAGACGGGGGCGTGTAACGATTGCTCTGGCAATCCCCAGCCGCTGCTTCATACCCAGAGAAAACTCTGAGACTACTTTATCCCGGCAGGAGGACAGCCCCACCATCTCCAGCGTCTCTTCCATTTTTTTCTGATCATAATACCCCATATATGCGCAGTGAAGCTTCATATTCTCCCAGGCAGACAGCCTGCTGTAGAATACTGGTGTCTCTATAATACTGCCAATCTGTCTGAGATAGGCGACGGACTGGTTCAGCACCGGTTCCTGAAAGACACGGATATTACCCATAGTAGGCTTTACCAGGTTCAATATCATCTTCATAATCGTGGTTTTCCCGGCTCCGTTAGGACCCAGAAAGCCGTATATTTCTCCCTCCTGTACATGCATGGATACATTGCTCACTACTTCTGCATCCCTATACTGTTTTGTCACACCTTCTAATACAATTATATCTGACATAGCAGCTCCCTCTTTTTCTTATTTACTTACCCTTGTCAACTTAGGGTATCTGAGGTTTATTATAGCGTACAGGAAATTCTATATATAACAAATTCCTTACATTTTTCTGTTAGGAATCTTACAATTTCCCTCCCTCTTCCGCAGGGGAAATTCCACTGTGAAGACAGTTTTCACAAAGGGGCTGCTCTCCAGGCGGATCCGGCCCCCCATGGCCTCTGTAAGGCGTTTGGTAATGGTAAGCCCCAGACCGCTTCCGTGATATTTTTTATTTCTGGAGTCTTCCAGGGTTACCAGGCGCTCAAAAACCTGGTTCTGATTCTCCTCCACAATCCCCTTTCCTTTGTCAGAAACCTCGATGAAGACCGTGCCGGAGCTCTCTCTCACGCAAAGCCCCAGATAGCCGCCGTCCGCTCCATATTTCATGGCATTCTGCAGCAGATTATTTAAGATCCTCTGAAGGGCCTGCTTGTCACCTTCTATATAAAGCGGAGTCTCCGGAATCCGGATGTCGGTCCGAAAACCGGGCCGGTTCAGCGTATCATAATAATTAATAATCTCATTTCTGCAGACTTCACAGATATCCAGCCGGGTGTGTTCCAGGGCAATGTCCCCTGCCTCCAGCTTTGCCAGGTCAAAAAACTCATTGATCATGCAGAGCACATCTTTCGTTTTCCGGTGGATCTTTTCTATTTTTTCACAGTTCCCCGGCTCCATGTTCTCCCGGCTGCTCAGTATCATCTCTGAATATCCGTAGATAACAGTGAGAGGAGTCTTGAGATCATGGGAGATATTCGCCAGCATCTTCCTGCTTTGCTCCTCATATTGTCTCTGCATCTGTTCCATATGGGACAGACGCTCCAAAAGCAGGTTGACTTGGATCAGAAGCTCCTGGATCGCTTTTTCATCAGAAAAAAGCAGGATTTGATCCTGCTTTGCATTGCTCCCGTATTCTGCGAGCTCCCTGGTGAGGGCCTTAAGCTGCTCTGTCTGGTTTCTGTATCTGCCCTGGGCTCTCAGCCACAGAGTTCCCAATATAAGGGCTAAAATAGTCAGAAGTATGACTGCCATATGTGTCCTCCTTACTCACTCCCCAGTTTGTACCCAATCCCCCATACCGTCTTAATGTACCGGGGCTGAGAGGGGTTATCCTCTATCTTTTCCCTTAGACGCCGAATGGTCACATTTATTACATTCTCATCGTTCAGAAATTCATCATCCCATATTTCCTGATAGAGCTGTACCTTAGTGTATACTTTACTGGGATGGAGGGCAAACAGCTTCAGCAGTTCATACTCCTTAGCCGTAAGTTTCAGCAGTCTTCCGCCCTTGGACGCCGTCAGATTTTCCGTATCAATCAAAAGATCCCCCAGCCGGATCTTTCCCTCGTCACTGCTCTCCTTCTCCTGATACTCTTTATTCCGTCTCAGACAAGCTTTTACCCTGGCCTGGAGTTCCACCACAGAAAAAGGCTTGGTGATATAGTCATCTGCCCCGTATTCCAGTCCCAGCACTTTTTCATACTCTTCATTTCTGGCGGAAAGTATCAGCACTGGCACTGTACTTACCGCCCGTATTTTCTTCAGGACCGTAAGCCCATCCACTCTGGGAAGCATCAGATCCAGCACAAGCAAATCATACCCGGTGTTCTCAGCAAAAATATCCAGTGCTTCCTGCCCGTCAGCAGCTGAGGATGTAGTATAGCCCGGCAGAGCAAGCGCCTCCTCCAGCATCTCCCGGATATCAGCGTCGTCCTCTATTATTAAAATCGATCGATTCATAGATTCTCCTCCGTGTCTCCTGCATTCCCTCCTATCTTAACACAGATCGGAAAAATAATCACCACGGTTATCTATTCCAGATAAATCGACACCGGACCCTCTGCGCCGCCTATCACGGAGATGTCCTCTTCCTGAAACAGATCCAGCAGTTCCTGCACCCTTTTTGCTGAGCTTCCGTACTCTTTGATACTGCTCCCCTCTTGCAGAAAAGGAAGACTGCTTTCCTCCCAGTATTTTGTCATCAGGGTTTCCTCCCCGGCCTCTTTTACGGGATACTGCCACTGTACCTCATCCAGATTATCTGTCAGGGCCAGCAGCAGGGCCGAGGCTCTCATCATTGTCCGCTCCAGTTCATGGTCGTCAGACAGCGGTTCCTTAAAGACCACCCGAAGAGCATAAGGGCGCTCGCTTGTCTCCAGTTCCATAGTATAAGCCGCCCCAGGCATATATCCATTGCCGGAGAGAACCGCTAACAGCTTCCCATTGGCGGAAGCATCTCCCAGATAGGGATGTCTGGCCTCAAACAGCGCATTGGCCTGCCGTGAGATCGCAAGACTTGTCATTAATTCTTCCTGATCTTTCTCTGAAAAAACGATCCGGTACAAAATGGCAAGGTCATTCTCACCTGCAGCCCAGGGATTCTCCATATAGTCTTTGCAGGAGTACCCATGGAGCATGCCCTCCGATGCATTCACAGCTGTCAGCACCAGGTCCTGGTCCGGTTCAAACGACACCTTGCGAAAAGCTTTGTCTGCCTCCTTCGAAGCCTCCAGCACAGAGAGACTGATTCCCCTGCAGGTATTTCCGGGCAATTCACTGACCAGCTCATAACCTGCATCTTCTGATGAAAACTGCAGTTTCAGGTGTGCAGTGCTGTATCCCCCCTCCGGACTTCCCTCCGCCCAGAACCCAGTTGTGCCAGTTCCACGGAAAGGGATACCTCCCGTCCCTACTCCACCGCAGACTTTCACCTCTCTCTGGTATAAACTGCCTTTATGATACACTTCTGTATAGAGGGCAAAGGATCTGATTTTTTTCTGCAGACGGTAAGAAAACGTGGAAGACTCCCCGGGCATGATCTCCAGTACAGACGGCTGCAGATTCTGAAACTGTATATAATTCTTCTTTCCGATTCCATTGGTTCCGCAGATTACAAGCAGAACAGCGCACAGACATACAAGGCCTGCTGTGGCCCATGCGCCCAGTCTTCGGAATCTGAGAATGTTTTTTATTCTTCCTTTCGTTTGACTCTCCCCAAAGGATAATGGCTGAGGCACAGAGAACCTTCGCCCAGTGGCAAAACACAGCAGAGCCATACTGTAGTCCGCTTTGGCATCCTCTCCCAGCTGCCTGATCACCCATTCGTCACAGCTCATCTCCATATCCCGCTCCATGCAGTAATAGGCAGCCCAGACCAGCGGATGAAACCAGTAAACTGCCAGAAGAGCAAATGCAAATAATTTAATCAGGTAGTCCCTCCGTCTGATATGATATTGTTCATGGAGCAGAATAACCTCCATCTGATCCTTGGGCAGCCGAAAGGGAACATAGATATTTGGAGACATCAATCCCATGACAAAGGGCGAAGCAATCTCATCGCACTCATAAATATTCTCCCGCATAAGGACAGCTTTGGATACCTTCTTCTGTACCCTGAAATATGAGATTCCCCCATAAAGCAGAAGCAGCACTATCCCGGCGATCCATATTGCGGAACCAATCTGTCCCAGAGACAGGTTTCCCTGCACTCGGAACACATCCCCGGCGGTGCTGCCCGTTCCGGTAAGATTGTCCGCCCCACGCACAACCTCCGCTGTACCTCTTGCCGCTGCATTCTCAGGAACCCTGGTGATAAGCCCGCTGTCATTCAGACTCTCCCCAGGTCCAAAGACTGAGAGATTAAAAAGACTCAGCCAGGAAGACAGGGATACGGGGCAAACCAGCCGGAAGGCCGCCGCACTCCAAAGACAGTAGGAATAAACCTTGGGTGCCTTTCTTAAGAAACACCGGATCACAAGCACAGCCAGAATCACACATCCGCCCATGGCACCCAGATCCAGGATCCTGAAAAATAATCTTTCTGCCATCGCTACACCTCCCTGTGGGAATCAATCAGCTTCTTTAGTTCTTCCGCCTCCTGTTCTGATATCTTTTTGTCTCCCAGAAATGCGGTGAGAAAGGATGGAAGCGATCCGTTAAACGTGCGCTCCACAAAGTAATCGCTCTCCTTTGCCTGCACCTTTTCTCTGGGGATCAGGACAGAGACGACGGCATCCACACTCTGGATGTACCCCTTTTCACAGAGCTTCTTAATTGCGGTGTATGTCGTGGATTTCTTCCATCCCAAGGTTTCGCGGCACAGCTGCACCAGTGTTCCTGATCCCACCGGCGCATGTTCCCACACTACCATCATAAAACGGTAATCACTGTCACAAAGTTTATAATATTCCATGCAATTTCCTCCTCTATCCGGTAAATCATATAAGGTCGGTTGTTATAGACCCAACTTAAGTCTATAACAACCGACCTTAAAATACAAGCATTATTTTTATAATTCCTTTTTCAATGGCAGCGTTGCCCTTCTGAGCCACTCCCGCTCTTTTTCCGGCAGAAGCGACCCGATGGTCCGGTACACCCTCTCATGATATTCATTCAGCCACTGAATCTCTTTTCCCCGCATCATCTCAGGAAGCACGGCAGTCGTATCAATGGGCACCAAAGTCACCGGCTCAAATTCCATAAACTGGCCGTACCCGGTTTTCCCAGCTTTTCTGCACAAAAGCAGATTCTCAGTTCGGATCCCATACTTCCCTTCTGCATAGAATCCAGGTTCATCGGAGGTAAGCATCCCCTCCTCCAGCACAGCATTTCCCCCAGAGGCAGAAGAAACCTTCCACCGGATAGAATTAGGTCCCTCATGAACATTCAGAAGATACCCAACCCCGTGGCCGGTCCCGTGATTATAATCAAGGCCGTATTCCCAAAGAGGTCCTCTTGCCAGATAATCCAGATTCGCACCGCAGCACCCATAGCGGAATCTGGCTTTTGCCAGGCGGATATTCCCTTTCAGAACAAGGGTAAAATGTTCCTTTTGTTCCCTGGTCAAAGGTCCCACAGCCACGGTTCTGGTGATATCGGTAGTCCCCTGCCAGTATTGGCCCCCGGAATCCAGCAGAAAAAAGCCCTCCGGACGTATCTCTGTGTCTGACTCCTCTGTTGGACTGTAGTGGCACATTGCTGCATTCGCCCCATAGGCGGCTATGGTGGAGAAGCTTAGCCCCAGACAGTCTGGGTCTTCCCTCCGCAGCTTCTCTATATAGGCAGCTGCATCTAACTCCGTAATCCTCTCTTTTCCCACCCGCACAGAGAGCCAGTACAGAAAACGGCATACAGCTACTGCGTCTTTGATATGAGCAGTCTTTATATTTTTGATTTCTGTCTCATTCTTCACTGCCTTTTTCAGCGCGGTTGGATTTCTGTCGTCTATAATCCTGCAGAAACGCCCGGTCACCGCCTGATAAATAGCATAGTTCACAGTCTCCTCATCTAAAAGAACGGCCTCCTGAGCTGTAAGCCTGTCCGCATATTGACAGACGGAGAAATAACTCTGGCAGGTAATTCCGTCTTCCTCCAACTCCCGGCGGAGGCCTTCCTCCACTGCTTCCCTCTGGACAAACAGTACAAACTTATCCTTTGTAACTGCCGCATAGGATAAAAACACTGGATTGTACGCAATATCGTTACCCCTCAGATTCAGGAGCCAGGCAATATCATCCAGGCTGGCAAGGATATGAACAGCGGCGCCTCTCTGCTCCATCTCTTTTCTGAGCTCTTTTATTTTTTCCTTCCTGGATTTGCCGGCATAGCTCTCCTCCAGACGGTATACCGGCTCACAGGACATCTTCGGGCGATCCGGCCACACAGTGTCTCCCAGATCCTCTTCCCAGGCAATGACTCCATGTTTGCTTTTTATGCACTGTTCCAGCGTCTTGCCCAAAGCAGCACTTACAGTCCGTCCGTCAAAGCCAAGGCATCCATCCCTTGGAATATTCTTTTCAATATATTCCTCTGTGGTTGGAACGCCCTCCTCCCCCATTTTCATGAGAAGGATTCCGCTCCCCTCCAGTTCTTTGGCTGCCTGAACAAAGTATCTTCCGTCTGTCCAGAGAGCCGCCTCCTTCCTGGTTACCACCAGGGTTCCCGCTGATCCTGTAAATCCAGACAGAAATGCTCGGAGTTTAAAGTATTCCCCCACATACTCAGACTGATGGTAATCTGCGGTGGGCACCAGGTAACAATCTATGCCTCGTTTCAGCATGAGACTCCTAAGCGCCTGAATCCTTTCTTTTATCATGATTTCTGCTCTCTCCTTCCTGTCGTCTCCCCCTAAGAAATTCCTTTCATTGTCAGCGCAATCCTTTTTTTCTGCAGATCCACGCTTAAAACCTTTACTTCCACTACATCCCCCACACTGACTACCTCCAGGGGATGCTTGACAAATTTTCTGTCTGTCAGCTGAGAAATGTGAACCAGTCCGTCCTGGTGCACACCGATATCCACAAATGCACCGAAATCAATTACATTGCGCACTGTACCCTTTAATATCATGCCCTCTTTTAAGTCTTTCAAATCCATAACGTCTGTCCTTAAGATAGGTTTCGGCATCTCATCTCTGGGATCCCGGCCCGGTTTTTCCAGCTCCTTCACAATATCCCGGAGCGTGATCTCGCCCACTCCCAGTTCCTGGGACAGCTTTTTATAGTCCCGGATACCTTTTGACAGGCCGGCCAGTTTTCTTCCCGCCACATCCCCGGTGGTATATCCCTGCCGCTCCAACAGCTTCTTCGCGGCCTCATAACTCTCCGGATGCACGCTGGTGGCGTCCAGAGGTTCTTTTCCCTCCAGAATCCTCATAAATCCCGCACACTGTTCAAATGCCTTAGGTCCCAGTTTGCCTACCTTCAGAAGCTCCCGGCGGCTCTGGAAACGTCCGTTTTCCTCCCGATAGCTTACAATATTCTTCGCAATAGTTTTCGAAATGCCCGAGATGTATTCCAGCAGGGACGCAGAGGCAGTATTAAGATCCACACCTACCTTATTGACACAGTCTTCCACCACACCCGTTAAGGCTTCCCCTAACTTCTTCTGGTTCATATCGTGCTGATACTGGCCTACACCGATGGATTTGGGATCAATCTTAACCAGTTCGGCCAGGGGATCCTGCAGCCGCCTGGCAATGGATGCCGCACTTCTCTGTCCCACATCAAAATTGGGAAATTCCTCAGTGGCCAATTTACTGGCTGAATACACAGAGGCACCGGCCTCGTTGGTTATAATATACTGTACCTTTTCCGGTATTTCCTTTAAGAGCTCCACAATAATCTGCTCGGACTCCCTGGAAGCTGTGCCGTTGCCCACAGAAATCAGAGTAATATGATACTTTTTAATCATCTTTTTCAAGGTTTCTTTTGCTGCAGCAATCTTCGCCTCCGAGGTAGGCGCCGTGGGGTAGATAACTGCCGTGTCCAGCACTTTCCCGGTGGCATCTACCACCGCAAGCTTACATCCGGTACGAAAGGCAGGATCCCACCCCAGTACTACCTGTCCGGCAATAGGGGGCTGCATGAGTAACTGCTCCAGGTTTTTCCCAAACACCTTAATAGCCCCGTCCTCTGCCCTTTCCGTCATATCATTGCGTATCTCCCGCTCAATGGCCGGCGCAATCAGTCTTTTATAGCTGTCTTCCACAGCCTCCTCAAGAACCGGAGCCGTATAAGGATTGTCCCTGGTTATCACCTGCTTTTTCAGATAGCGCAGAATATCCTCCTCAGGAGCTGCAATCTTTACCGTGAGAATCTTTTCCTTTTCCCCCCGGTTCAGCGCCAGGGTTCTGTGGCCGGCCACCTTAGCTGCAGGTTCTTCAAAATTATAATACATTTCATATACAGACTGCTCTTTTTCATCCTTGGCAGCAGAGACAATCCTTCCGTTTTTGAAGGTCATATCCCGGATACGCATCCGGTAATCGGCTTCATCGGAGATGTATTCTGCGATAATATCCCTGGCCCCTGCAATAGCCTCATCCACGGTCCGGACTTCTTTTTCTTCAGACACAAAAGCTTCAGCCTCTTTCTCTACAGGCTGGCCTGTCATCTGCAGACTGATAATATTTGCCAGCGGTTCCAGCCCTTTTTCTTTGGCAATGGTAGCTCTTGTTCTTCTCTTAGGCCGGTAAGGACGATATAAATCTTCTACCACAACCAGGGTCTGGGCCGCCAGAATCTGGGCCTTCAGCTCCCCGGTCAGCTTCCCCTGCTCTTCGATGCTGGACAGTACCTGCTGCTTCTTTTCCTCCAGATTTCTGAGGTAGTTTAAACGTTCAAACAAGCCGCGCAGCACCTCGTCGTTCAGGGAACCGGTAGCTTCCTTCCGGTATCTGGAAATAAACGGGATGGTATTCCCTTCATCTATTAATTTCACAGCAGCCTCAACCTGCCACTTTTTCACCTGTAATTCTTCTGTTAATGCCTGAATAATATCCATACAATTTGATCCTTTCCTTTTACTCTAACTTTCACAATAGCAATGAGGGACTCATTTGTCAAGTTCCATCCATATGCCTTTGTTTTGGCCTGTATATTATTTTTTCCCCGTGTACGCTCCTGTCTTTTTATGGTATAATAGGAGCCGTGCATTTATACAAACAGAACTTACGGCTTTCAAGCCGGCTTCTGGACTGGTTCGCGAACTTCCCAGTATAAAAAACCAAGTATCTCAATTGCTGCCATCGGCAGACTAAAAATGTAAAGGAGATTGGAGAATGAATGCTAAAAAAGTCATTATTGATTGTGATCCCGGTATCGATGATGCCCTGGCCCTGATGCTGGCACTGGCTTCACCGGAGCTGGATATTCTGGGGATTACCATTGTCTGCGGAAATGTCCCTGCGGCAAAAGGTGCCGAGAATGCCCTGAAAGTCCTGGACTGGATGGGACGTACGGATATACCGGTGTATCTGGGGGAAGAGAAGCCCCTGGTTCGGGATTACACAGATGCCATGGATACCCATGGACTGGATGGTCTGGGGGAATCCGGTTTCCCCTCTGTAACGGCTGCCCGGCCGAAACCCGGAGCCGTTTCTTTTCTGACAGAAACCCTGAAAACAACTGAACAAGTATCTATCATTGCACTGGGACCTCTGACCAATATTGCCAGAGTTATTTCCCATGCCCCGGACTGCCTGCATGGGCTGGATGAATTCGTGTCTATGGGGGGCAGCTACAAAAGCCATGGAAACTGTTCCCCTGTGGCTGAATACAATTACTGGTGCGACCCCCATGCCGCAAAGGTTGTATACGATGCCTTTGCCGGGCTGCCGCAGCTGAAGGGCAAACGGATTCATATGGTAGGTCTGGATGTCACACGGAATATCGTCCTCACCCCCAGCCTTCTCTGGTATATGCAGTCTATAAATCCCTCCATGGGCAGCCGGATTGCAGAGATCACCCGATTCTATATGGAGTTTCACTGGAAACAGGAAGGAATCATAGGGTGTGTCATCAACGATCCCCTGGCCGTTGCCTATTTTATTGACCGCCGCCTCTGCAGCGGATTCTCGTGCTATACAGCCATTGAGACTGAGGGCATCTGCATCGGACAGAGCGTGGCTGATCCTATGGATTTCTGGAAAAACCCACACAACAGCCTTATCCTGACACAGACAGATCCCTTCGGTTTTATGAAGTTCTTCTTCCAGCGGGTGATAAATGCAAAGGAAAACCAACTGGAACCGGTCCTCAGACAGATAATGGCGCCGGGTCCCGCCTGCGATTCCCAGGAAAGGGGTGGGATTTTATGAAAAAAATGACCGTACTGCAGCTGTGTCTGCTGGCTTTGGCTGCCGCCCTCAATACTGCAGGCGCCTCCATAGCCCTGGCTCTGCGCCTGCCCATTTATCTGGATACTCTGGGAACTATGCTGGCTGCTGCCTTGTTCGGGCCATTCTGGGCCATGGTGCCTGGGCTTATCAGCGGCCTTTTCTGCGGAATAACCAGCGATATTTACGCACTATACTATATTCCGGTACAGCTAATCACCGGCTTTGCCGCAGGACTTGTATTCAAGCGCTTTACGCCAAAGGGCCGGAAGATACTGCCCGCCTCTTTGTTTGTCTCACTGCCCGGAACAGCCGTCAGTGCCTCTGTCACAGCTCTGCTGTTCGGAGGGATTACCTCCTCGGGATCCACTCTGCTGGTGCAGCTTCTTCATGGGATGGGCGCAAATCTCACCCTATCAGTCTTCCTGGTACAGGCAGCAACAGATTATGCGGACCGGGCTATTGTCATGGCGGCAGCTCTGGCTGTCCTCCCGCTTCTTCCCGGCTCTGTGAAATATCTATTGCAGAAAGGGGATGGGCACCGTGGAACGCTATAACCGTATCACCAACAAAAATCAGAGAGAAATCGTCCTGTTGAAATCCCGGCCCTGCGCCTGGGGAAAATGCCGTTTCTGTGACTATATTGAAGACAATACCCTGGATAAAAACGAAATGCTGACCTTGAACGCCAGCGTTCTCTCACGGGTAACCGGTGAGTTCGGGGTACTGGAGGTTATCAACTCCGGCAGCTGTTTTGAGCTGCCCGTGGAAACCCTCGCCCTAATCCGAACAGTTGTCCGGGAGAAAGGGATTCACCGGCTGTTTTTTGAGGCCCACTGGATGTACCGGAACCGCCTGCAGGAACTGAGAGACTATATGGGTATTCCTATTGTCTATAAGATTGGGGTAGAGACATTCGACTACGATTTCAGGGAGCACTATCTGAACAAGCATGCTGATTTCCGTTCTCCGGAAGAGGTCAGCCGGTATTTTGATTCACCCTGTCTTATGGTGGGGATAAAGGGACAGACCAGGGAGATGATCACAAATGATATTACCATACTGAAAGAACACTTTCATCTGGGTACGATTAATATTTTTACCAATAACAGTACAGAGGTAAAGCGGGATCCGGAACTGGTGAACTGGTTTATGGACAAATACAGGCACCTCCTTTTGGATCCCCGGATAGAGGTTCTCTACGAAAAAACCGATTTCGGTGTGGGGGATTAGAGTTACGCTTGATACAATGAAAGTAACATGATACAATAAATGGGATTAGAAACGAAAGAGAGGTCCTTTTCATGGATTACAATCATATGCCCGGAGGCTTTCAAAACGGCCCTTCTTATACCAACTCCAGCCAGCAGATGTCCGGGCTTCAAAATCATTCGGAAGGTCTGGCCACTGCCGCTCTGGTTCTGGGCATATGTTCTATCGTATTTGCCTGCTGCGGAGGTTCCCTGTTCTTTGGAGCTCTGGGAATTATTCTGGCCCTGCTCTCAAGGGGCGGATCCCGTATGGCCAGCAATGCAAAAGTAGGGCTTGGTCTGTCCATCGGCGGCTTCAGTCTCTGCCTGATCCTTGTTTCTGTATCTGTCACCAGCTTCTTAACCACCACTGACGGCCAGAAGTTCTTTACCGTTATGGAGCAGCTGATGAACGGAGACTTAACCTTTGACTCTCAGCAGGAGATGGAGCAATACCTGTACGATTACTTCTACAACAATGACAAAGGGACGGTTCCGGAAACCGGCGGCGGATCCTCCATTCCCCCTGATACCTACAGCATACCTGACGGGGACGGCTCCTATGACGACTACTATGATTATTATGATGATTTCTTTGACGGCGGAGATTATTACGATAACGGCGAAGATTATTATCACCAGTACAAGGAGCATGAGATATAGAGTCATTACAAAAGGGAAAGGATGCCATCCTTTCCCTTTTGTATTACATCTGTATGCCCCACACAGCCAGCAGAATATTTTTAAAGATCCAATTCACCGCAAGGATTCCCAGACCGGCATACAGATATCCTTCTCTGAACCTCATCCCTATCTCCCACCTGTTCCCTGACAGGATTTCTATAGTATTGGACACCATAAACCAAACATACAATACTGCCGCATAAGGCACCAAAGGATGATACCATACTGCCTGTACCAGCCTTCCGTGAAAAAGAGCCATTACAGCCCTTGTTCCCCCGCACCCGGGACAGTAATAGCCCGTATATCTGTGAAACATACAGGGAAGACTGTAATCCGAATAGCTGATGTTCAGCCATCTTGCGAGCAGAACGATTCCGGTGCACGCTGCCAGCAGCGCCCACCCGGTCCAGTAAAGGCTTCTGTTTTCTCTTTTGCTTACGATTCTTTTCATGGCAGGTGCTGTCCATTTCTTGTATAGTATCTCAGGCTCTCAGATTATTATAACCATTTTCACCTGTACGTCAAGCGAAATTCCCGGCATCACACGAAAATCAAAGACCTGTCCACACGAAGATACTATAGCAGCTATCATCCGGTTCGGGACTTTTATACATGATATTGCATAAGTTTCTATGGCAAATTCCTGTCTTTTTCAGTATAATAAATGCAGACCATTTTTTACATCAGATACAGGTCTGGAATCTGGACAATATAAGGAGGATAAGATTAGATAAAGGGGAAATAAAAATGGAATACCAATTGATTTACAGCAACAGGACAACTCTGGCCATACAGACCACAGAAGAAGGCACTGTCCTTGTAAAAGCGCCTAAAAAGTACTCAAGACGAAGAATCCGGCAGTTTGTCCGTTTTAAAGAAGGCTGGATTACCAGGAAAACGGAGCAGAAAAAGGCAGAGGCCTGGTATATCAATGCCCAGCCCTTTACCAGAAAAGAGCGTTCTTATTACTACGAAGCCGCAGCAGAGCTCTTTGAAGAAAAATCCAGCTATTATGCGGAAATCATGGGAGTTACATATAACAGAATCACGATCATGGAGAAGCGTGCCAAATGGGGAAGCTGCAGCAAAAAAGGGGAATTGCAGTTTAACTGGCGGCTTCTTCTGGCACCGGAGCCTGTGCAGGATTATGTGGTAATTCTGGAACTGGCACAGCTTCTGAAGGGAATGTATTCCACAAGGGAAGTATTGGAAAGTATGATGCCTGAATATGAGTATCAGGAGTATTGGCTGAAGGCCAATGGTATCATCCTGTGGAGCAGGGCGTAGGGAATGTTTCCTTGTTAAATAGCAGCCAGCACTAGATAGAGTGCATGGCTGCTATTTGCTTGGGGGGATTGGTTGGGTTTACGTGGACCATGCAGTGTTTTACCTGCGGAAACTCCTTCTCTATGGTGTCGTGGACGGATTCCGCAATTTTGTGGGAGTCATTCAGGGTCATATCTCCGTTGGCAGAGATCTCGATGTCTACGTATACTTTGGCGCCAAACATTCTGGTGCGGAGGAGATCGATGCCCTCTACCCCCGGAGTAGAGATGATGGCGGACTCCATGTTCCGGATGGTTTCCTCATCGCAGGATTTGTCTACCATTTTATCCATGGCATCCCGGAAGATATCAATTGCAGCCTTTCCTATACAGATACAGATTCCCACGCTGACAATGGGATCCAGAATAGGTGCCCCCAGCCTTGCGCCCAATATGCCGATGAATGCACCTACTGAGGAGAGCGCATCGGATCTGTGGTGCCAGGCCTCTGCCATAAGTGCCCCTGAATTAATCTTCTTCGCGGCAGCCCTGGTATACCAGTACATCCATTCTTTCACGATAATAGAAAGCACTGCTGCGATAAGTGCCAGAACTCCGGGAACCACCAGCGTTTCTTTGTCACGGTGTATGATTTTCTGTATTCCGCCGATTCCGATGCCCAGCCCAATGAGCATAAGAATGACGGCAAGCAGAATAGATGCCACACACTCCAGACGCTCATGACCGTAAGGATGTTCTTTGTCAGATTTCTTATCTGCTACGGTAACACCTATCATCACGATAAAGGTTCCGAATACATCGGACGCGGAGTGCACAGCGTCGGAGATCATTGCCCCGGAGTGGGCGGCAATGCCAGCCAATAGTTTAAAAAGGGACAGGATCACATTAACCCCGATACTTACCCTGGATACTTTCATGGCAATCCCTTTTTCTTTTGAACCTTCGTTTACATTTCCCTTATTCCTTCGTTCCATAATAGTTACCTCCATTCTCTCTGTGAATAAGATAGCTCTATGGCACCGGCGGCTTGACCGCCACGCAAAAACCTGTTGCTTTGTTCCCCGCGAGGGTATAAGAAAGATTGCGCGAAAGCGCAATCTCCGCCTGCGGCGGGCTGTCGCAGACAGCATCTTCCTTTCCGCCGCAGTGTGATCCCCGGAGGGTTTTTTATTACATAGGGAACAAAGTTTCCTATGTAATAAAAAAACACCTGCGGAACAATATTAGTAAACTACTGTCCCGCAGATGCTGCTTACATCTGCTGTCGCATACGCGCGACCCGGCCCCACAAATGGTTCATCCATTTATCGCCTGCTCAGTTTGTACTGTAGATTTATGCAGTGCAAAGAGTATTTTGTATATCTTATGAAAAATTTATGGTTTTGTCAATACTTACACCCTATGTTTTTTATTTGAAACTGTTCGGGGAATGAACAATCCCCTTACTTCGCACATGCCACAAAAAGGGTCTCCATAATGCCTCCAAAACCAATAAAGTATTTGTCCGTACGTTCCACCTGAATCTCAAGCCTGTCTTTATCATACCCCCGCTCCAGAGCCTCCTCTTCTGCCCGCTTTACGGCCAGCTTTTCTGCCAGCGCACAGGCCTTTTCTTCCTCTTTGGGCTCGAAGGTAACCGCCTCTCCCTTGGAGCTGACCCGAAGGCGGGTCACAGCCCCTCCGTTGTCATATACATAAGTCACCACGGCCTGCGCCGTTACTTCCATATTACAGATTGCTGCCCCTATGGCATTGGCAACCCTGAAATTCTCAGGGATTACAGCCCGGGTCTGCAGTGCTTTTGCCACATCCTCTGCAAATACCTTGACCGGACCGCCAATCCCTATGAGCGGATACTCCAGGCGGAAGAGAGCTCTGAATTCCATGCCGCCGGAACGTTCCCGTCCTTTTATCTCTTCTTTCGCCTCCTCCCACTGACAGGCTATCATTTGTTCCAGTACTCCGCCCATCCCCTCTCTTGCAGTCTCGCTGTATTTTCTCACCATGGCTGCCCTGACTATATTCCGGTACATTTTAAATTTTACCCGGTCATAAATCTTTTCACAGAGTTCCTCCAGCGTCCAGCCATGAATGTGAGCGAGATAAACGGCCAGGTTTCCGGCTGCCTGTGCATTGTGGTCCGTGAACTCTCCTCTCACATGCATAATATCCGTAGGGGTAAGCCCTGACTTCATAATGATTCCCCTGCTCTCAAGGCTGCCAAGGCGCAGATCGCTGACGCTCATCTTAAGAGTCCTGGCAAGCTGTCTCATAGACATAGGTTTTGTCTCCAGTTCACAGATTATCTCTCTTTCATGCTCCGGAAAGCTGCTGAGGCTTTCCACCGGTTTTGTAAGCTTATAGTACTCATGAGCGTGATTGGATATCTGCCACTCACTGTTTCTCAGGGCACTCAATTCCTCGCAAATCTGGGGATATTCCGATGCCAGAATACAGATAGGGATTACCCTGCTGTCCATAATCACCGGTTCGTTGTCCTGAAATTTTACCTCGCTGTCTCCTCCCAGCCCGAAGGTGTCTATGTACACGCCTTTCACAAACGTCTTCCAGTCCCCAATCGTAATTCCCCCGCGCACTATGGACGGGGCTCCGCCTCTTAAAATTGCGATATCCGAAGTTGTCCCACCCATATCAATTACATAGGCGTCTTTCTCTCTCGTCAGTCCCCCTGCCCCTGTTACACTTGCCACAGGGCCGCACAGGAGCGTCTCAATAGGATGAAGTCTGGTGTATTCCACCGACATCAGTGTCCCGTCGCTGCGCACAATGGAAACCGGACAGTCAATCCCAAGTCTTCCCATAACGCCTTTTACCGCCCTCAGAAACTCGTCGATCAAAGGAATTAATTTACCGTTCAGATACGCGCCCAGCCCCCGCTTTATAAATCCCAGCTCTTCGAAAAGCTCATATCCGCAGACTACCGTTTTTCCCAGAACTGACTGGATGATATCCCTGGCCTTCCGTTCCAGAACCGAACCGGTCTGTGCAGTATATACCTCGCTGACAGCTATCACATCACAGCCGCAGCACTCCTCCCGCACCATCCCGGCGAACGCCTCCCAGTCCGGCATGCAGGGAATTTCCCCGGAAAACTTTGTCTTCGTGTCAATACAGATCAGATCCCCAGGAGGGATCGCCCCCAGCTGGGCCGTGATTCTTAAGGCAGACTCCTTATCCGTCCCAAAAAGAATCAGTTTTGCCTTTCCGTATTTTTTCTCCACACACGCATTGGTCGCCAGCGTTGTGGACAAAGCCACCATCTTGCAGTCCCGGAAATATTCCCCGGGCACCTGACTCAGTGCATTTTTTATTCCCGTTTCCAGGTTATCCTTTGTGGTGAGCGCCTTCGCCGACGCAAGAACCTCTCTGGTCTCTTCGTTCAGGACAGCCGCATCCGTATAAGTTCCCCCGGTGTCAATCCCAATCACTACATTCATGCTAAGACCCCTTTTCTTTTTGATTCTATCTTAACTCAAAGTATAACCTATTTGGAGACCGGGTACAATCACAGGAAATGCAATAGCAGATAATTTTTGTTCTTTTATACTAGTCTAATTTGGTCTCTGGAGGTATAATAAAAGCAGAATCGTATGAAAGGAAGTCACTATGAAGAAAAAGCCGCATAACCGGGGATTTACTCTGGTGGAAGTTATCGTTGTTCTGGTCATATTAGGTATCCTGCTGGCCTTTCTCATCCCTGCACTTACCGGCTATATCAAAAAAGCATCCATAACTGCCTGCAATGCCAATAAAGTTCAGCTCCTCAGAGATCTGACTGCCGAAGAAATCTATACCAAACAGGCAGAAGGCTTCTATGACACCAGGGAACTCCAGGAATTGGCAGACAAGTCTGAATACAAGTGCAAGCAAGGCGGTGCCTATGAGGTAAGCAGAGGTTCTGACGGAACCATTGTTATCTTTTGCCGAAAGCATGATAAAAACTATAATTTTAATATGAATGAAGCACTTTCCCATGTAATTGCGAACAATTCTGAAATTGCCAGTCTGATAAAAAGCTATGCGGACCAGAAAAAACATATTGACTCTACGTCCGGAACAGGAAAAAGCTACGAACAGATTCTCAGCGCTTTAGGGCAGGCCGGATTCAGCGCCTCTCAGGCAGGAGTGCAAACCTGGTCACTCCAGGGTATCGGCAGCGGAAGCTATTATTTTTACTGGACAACAGAGGATATTACTGCCATGAATCCGGGGGACAAGGTCAAGGTGATGCGGTATAATTCTACCCGGGGAACTTATACGGCCGGATATGTCACCATAGAAGAGAACGTGTTAAGCGCTTCTGACTCCTCCGACGGGCAGAGCCATACCTATAATGTGCTTGGCAGGGGGGATACCAAGTGGCAGGAGTATAAAGATACCCCGCAGTCAGACAAGGATAAAAAAGATTACAATACAATCTACGAAGTGTTCAAGAAGATGTAGTAGGAGTATACATAAACCCCCCTTCTCACGGGGAGGCCCAGCGTGGCGCCTTCCAGCAGAAGAGGGGCTTTTTTCTATGCCTCTGTTTCGTCCGGCAGATTAGCAATTTCCCTCATCCTCTCAATAATAGGAAGATGCTGGGTGCATTGCTTCTCACATTTCCCGCAGGCCACACACTCAGCCGCCTGCCTTTTGTCTACATCCCAATGGAACTGGAATCTTCGGTTAATTTCCTCGTCCTTCCCAGTGAGGATCTTCTGGTTATAGGCATCCATAAATTTGGGAATTTCAATGTCTTTCGGACATCCTTTGCAGTAACCGCACCCGGTGCACAGGTCATTCAGGGCAATTCCTTTTTCCTCAAACCTGCGGGCAACTTCTTTGGCCGGCCTTTCCTCCAGATTCTCCACTGCTTTTACCGCATCGTCCACATGGGCTTTTGTGGTACATCCTGCCAGTGCAACTGTGATTTCCCTGTGAGATGCCACAAAACGCAGAGCTGCCTGGGGTACTGTCAGTTCCGTCCCCTCCGTCAGATAGGAAAACGCCTTGGGATTCTGCGGGATCAGACCTCCGCCCAGAGGGTTCATTACCACCACTCCCATGCCGTTTTCATATGCCTTTTCAATCCCGCTCTGGCGGAACCGATAGTTCAGGGCATTATAACCTATGAGCATCCCCCTGAATCTCCCGCTCTCTACCACAGTCTCAATATCATTTCCCTGCATGTGGGAAGAAAATACAATATTGCGGATCAATCCCTCTGCCTTTGCCTCCTCAAAAAAGCGGTAAAGGGCTTCCATGTGCTTCTCCCAGGAATCCAGATTCAGCATGCACCACATATGGTAAAAATCAATGTAATCTGTCTTCAGACGCTGAAGGGACATCTCCAGCCTTCTGCGGAACAGATCCCTGTCAGGCTTCTCTGTTCCAAGTGTGCTGAAGTTAGTCTTTGAAGTCACATACACCTGGCTTCTTTTTACCTGAGACAAGGCCATGCCCGTTACAATCTCGCTTTTGTCCTCGCAGTAATTGGGCGCGGTATCCCAGTAGTTAATCCCCTTTTCAAAAGCATAAAGAGGGATCTCCGCGCATTTTTCCAGCCGGCCGGCCCTGATATCCTCTGCGTCATAGCGCATGGTGCCCAGGCCGACGGCTGATACCTTTATGCCCGTATTTCCATATGATTTATAATACAAAGCACTGTCCTCCCATTGTGTTTTATTTTTATTCTAACATGCCTGGAGAGGATAAGCAAAATATTTGCCTTTTCGTTATGCTTTTTGAGATTTCTTATCTTTTTTTACTATGGTAAACAGAGCCGCAGAAATCAACATACACAGAATGCCCATAACTGCAGCATAAACGAATACTCTGTTGTATCCTGCCTGCCCGGGATAAGAATCAATCCATGATCCTGTGAGAGTAAGCAGGAATACATCCGGAAGATAGCCAAAGGTGGAAAGAATGCCTGATACACGGCCGGTTACATTTACATCAATACCGGCATCGTCAATATCAGCAAAATATTGGCTTCGGATTGTATATACCAGGATAACTCCAATCAGGAAGTTGCATAATACAGGAATATACGTAGCGGTTCCCGCCGGGATGATAATAAATATTCCCCAGCTTATGGCAAGAAGCAGGCCCGCACCTGAAATAACCTTAAGACGGGAATGAAGCTTATCAGCCAGGAAGCCGCCTGCTACGCCGCCTACGCCCTGCATCAGATAGCGGACACCGCCGAGGGTTGCAGAAGCGGTTTCTGACATACCGCACATAGTAACCAGATACGCATTAATGTAACTCATCAGAGCATACACGCTGTAAGCCGTAAACACAATCCCTACCAGCATCCATACCCGAGGTATTTTTAAACATTTTGCCATGCCGATGCAAACCTCTTTTAGAGATTCGGTCTGCTCTCTCGTGTTTTTATCATCAATAAATATCCAGCAGAGAACACCGAGAATCAGAAGCAGAGCCGCACAGAAGCGGATGGCCCATGTTGCGCCCATAATATTATTGGAAAACCGTGCATAAACTGCAGCCATCATGAATACCAATGCCGCATTCAGGAACCCTCGCATTCCCTCATGGAGGCCGAAAAGACGCCCCTGTTCATCGGAAGTTCCCAGCATCCGGACTGCTTTTATTACAGAACTCCAGAATGTCATTACCGTCGTAAATCCCATCAGTGCAAAAATGATACGGCTGACACTGTAGCCCGGGAACATAGAAAACCATATTCCCAGTAACCCTGTGGAAATCAGAGAAAATGTCAGCATGATTCTGGGTGAGAACTTATCAGCTACAATCCCCCCTAAAAAATAAGCGGGAGTTGCCACAACCGCATACCAGGCAGACAGACTGCCCATCTGGGCATTCGTCAGCTGCATAGCATTCTGGATTGGAACATAAAATGATTCCCTAATATAAGGAAGCTGAAAAATAAAACCGGGAGCACAGGCCAACAGAAGCAAAGTCCCATATTTTTTTATAAATGCTTTATTCATCCATATCTCCTTTTTGTTTATGGTAATGTCAGATATGACACTTTATTGTTTTGGGTATTACCCGTTTCAAGAACCCAACGACACATTTTCTTTCTAAACTCTGGCAATATCTTCCTCTTTCATGCCAATGCCGCGCATGATATCATCCAGGGCAGCCCGCTGCTGCTCTGTCAATTCCGGACGCTGATAACCTTCCAGCAGAGTATGCAGACGTTTCTGGATCGACTGAAGCAGAGCCTGATCAGGCGCTTCATCTGTCTTCTTATGTACGGATACCTGGGGATACCAGGGGTCAATACGGCATCTCTCATACGTATGGTCAAGTGTGATGAAGGTACCGCCCTCCTCCTCTACTGCCTCTTTCACCGCATCAAAGGCCAGCGCGTCTTCATCCATGGGAGTCTCACCGAAGTAATACATCATTCTTGTATATGTTTCAATATCCAGAATGAATTTCTCATAGCTTACTGCATTGAAGGAAAGAACGGAGCCCGTGGCATGCATCATCAGGTTTGCCTTCTGGGAGAAGGACTCAAACATATTCATTGCACTCTCCACCCCTGCCTGGGCTGTGAATCCAGGAGCGTCAGCCATTCCTCCGCCGCTTCTGCAGGGAAGTCCGTATTTTTTGGACATAAGCGCGCCATACTTTGCCAGTTTCAGGAAGCCAGGGTTAGAGTTGTAGACCTGCATATTTGCCATATCACTGACTGTAGCAGCAAATGCATAGATGACGGGCGTTCCCGGGCGGACCATCTGCGCATAAGTATTTGATGCCAGAAACTCTGCATTAGACAGAGAAACATTGCCTATCACAGAGATCGGTCCGGTTGCTCCGGCCATACTGGCGGGGCATATAGCAAGAGGCTGCCCATTTCTTGCATAAACTTCCATGCTTTCCAAAGTATTCTGGGTCAGGATCAGCGGACTCATGGGGGATATCAGATTAATGGTACATGGAATATTTGTAATGTCTTCCCCAAAAATCACCTGTGCCATTTTCACTATGTTTTCTGCCTGTACAGCACCGCCGCATACGGTAAACAGTGTCTTATCGGAACGGCATATGGTTGCATATACCATAGCCTCTGCAGAAATCTCTGCAGCAATATCGGAAGGCTGTGCCAATATACCGCCGTTGATGGCAAACTCATCACTTTCCTGTACTATAACAGCAAGCTTCAGGAAATCATCAAGAGTTGCCGAGCGAAGAGTTCCGTCGGCTTCACAGATAAAGGGGCTGCCATATCCGGGGGTCATATACAGATCTTCTGTATTCATATTGACATTATATTTACTGTTGCGGGCATATATGGTGAACTCTTTTGTTGCAGCATCAAGAGCATCCATTACTTGTTTCTCCGTAAAATAAGCACGTTTTCCTTCCACCCGAACACCATTTTTCTGAAGCAGCTCCCTGGCATCGTCCCATAGTATTTCAACCCCCAGTTCTGCCAGAAGTCTAATGGAATTTTTGTGAATCAGTTCAACAATCTCCGCATCTCGTTTCTCAGTATCTCGTTTCATTCTTCTACCTCCATTTTTTAGGAATACTTTGGTCATCTTGATGACTTTAGGGTATAAAATATAGCTGACTATATCAGCTAAAATGTTTTGCGATAGGGGCCCTCTATGCGCAAAATTTTATGTCATCTTGATGACTTAAGGGTTATAATAAAAGCTGATACTAAATTATCAGCATTTATTTTCTTTCACTACTCATCTATCTCCAGCTTTGTACCTGGTTCCACATATTGTTTATACAAGGAGTAAATCAATTGGTAGCATTCTTCACTGGCCATACGAATCTCAGTCTCAGTCATAGCAATGCCGGCATATTCCATAAAAGAACCTTTAAATACCGCGACCGACAGTCTTCCCAACAGCATAGCGTTCTCGGATGTAAGCATCCCGGTATGCACAGCACTTCTCAAATAAAGTACCGCACGCTCATGCAGATCACTGCTAAAAGCAATACTTGCTGTAAATGCGTCAAAACTTTTCTGAATATCCGGGAACATTTGGTAATATTCATAGGCACATTCCTCAAGCTCTTCCCTCTGATTCCCGAAAAACATGAACTCATAATAAGGTCTGTTGCGAAATGCCTCACCAATAAAACATTTCCAGTTAAGCAGATCCCTCTGGATAAGTGAAATATCTTTCCTCTCAGAATTCCTCATAAGTGCATAAATATAGGGTTCTAAAAATCTTATACAGGCCAGCATCGTCAGATGCCCTTTATTCTCAAAATGCCTGTATAAAACTGCACTGGTACAACCTGCCCTTGCTGCTACCTTACGGATAGTGACTGCCTCTATGCCTTCCTCCTCTAAAATTTTACTTGTGATTCGGACATATTCAATTTTTCTATCGGAATTCAACTTCACTCCAGCCTCTCATTCGTTTGGTAATCTTGATTACTTTTACAATACATGATCTGCGGGCTTTTGTCAATACAAAAACTGTCAAACCGTAAAAATGACGAATATTAAAAATAGCTAAAGCAGGAGTCCCCATCCGGAGACTCCTGAACCTTTACCTTCTGTCCATTCCGTATTCCTTTTCCAGCAATTCGAAATAGTCTGTCTTCTCCTCTCCGGTCAGTTCCCGTATGACCCTGCAGGGAACCCCCGCGGCCACAACATTTGCCGGCACATCTCTGGTAATCACGCTCCCTGCTCCAATAATTGCGTTATCCCCTATGCTTACTCCCTGATCGATATGTACGCCTCCGCCGATCCAGACATTGCTGCCTATAGTAACAGGCTTCGCGAAACAGGCTCCAGCGGCCCGTTCTTTCGGGTCAAAGTTGTGCCGTGTGGTATAGATTCCAACCCTGGGACCGAACAGCACATTATCCCCGATTTCGATACCGCCGCCGTCCAGCATCACACAGTCAAAGTTTGCATAAAAATTATTTCCAATCTTAATATGAAACCCGAACTCACAGCGGAAAGAAGGTTCAAAAAACACATTCTCCCCCATCTCGCCCAGCAGCCTCTTTAACACAGCCTCCCTTACCTCAGGGGGCTGGCCATAGGTACGGTTGTATTCATCGGTCAGGAATACCGTTTCTTTTCTTGCCTCAAGCAGTTCCTTCGTCTGGTCATTATACATCTTTCCAGATATCATTCGCGCTTTCTGTTCCTCTAATGTCATATCTTACATCCTTTCTGTTTTGCTATTTTATGCCCCTAAGCCATCCTGCAGGACAGCGCTTCAGCAATCACCATAGGCTACCATAAGTATACTAAGAAGGTACACTATAATGCAAGCAGAACGGCTCTGGAGCATGGATATATCGCAGTGTATCTTCTTTCCATATTCGATTTTTAATCTTGCCTTATACATTTCATATCCTGCGATTTCATTGACTTTAACTTAAGCCGGCGGTAAACTGACTAAAAGGAGGTATCACATATGCAAGCGAAATTCTTATCACGTTCGTCTATCTACAAAGGGGACTATGACTGTCTGTTCCGCACCCCCAAAAATGAGATGCGGTCCCATCTGCATTACCATGATTTTTATGAAATCGTAGTCTACCTGGGCAATGCCGGGATATTCAAAATTAATGATAAAGAGTACCTCATTAAGCGGGGAGATATTGCCTTAATCAACATGTTTGATCCCCACACCCTGGTTTATAATGACAATACCTATTACGAGCGCTTCAGCATCAGCATAGATCCCAACCTTCTTCTGTCCTTTAATACAACCAAATCAAACCTACTGGATATCTTCTCAAAGGACAGCAAAAATTATCCTATTTTTCATGTGGAAGGGAAATGCTTTGACAAATACCTCCGGATTCTGGAACAGTACAGGGATCAGAAACCGGCTCACGGACAGGATATCTTCGAAAAGGCTCTGATTCATCAGCTGGCCTCCTATCTGTTCAGCGACTGCTACAATGGGATCCATTTTGACAATACAGAATCTCATCACGTAGCCATGATTGCTCAGCTCGTGGAATATATTAACAATCATCTGAGTGAAGATTTATCTCTGAGTGTTCTGGCTCAGGAGGTAAGCTACAGTGAGTATTATATCTGCAGGATTTTTAAGAAGGTAACAAATTATACCCTTACGAATTATATTGTGGAAAAGCGTATCTCACAGGCACTGAATTACTTATCGGGTGATCTGCCCATAACCAAGGCGGCAGAAAAAGTAGGATTTAATAATTACAGTTACTTTTACAAAACATTCAAAAAATATACCGGGAGCAGTCCGGCAGAGTATAAAGAAAAACATACGGTGCATCCGGGGGAGTGAGCGATGCCTCCCCCCTCCTGTCTGCACTCTCAATCATAGGAATCTCATTCCGATTATCTCCAAATACCACCAGTTCACTTGTTTACAATCCAGGCAGAACTGACTGGAACAGGGAAAGAACACATACAACAGCAAACATCGTAACACCTGCTATAAATCCCCCGGTAGTCCATGCCTTAAAGGTTTCCGGAACCGTGATACGGTTAAACCTTCCAATAGACCAGAAACCGGAATCATTGGGAAGGGACAGTCCCACACCTCCCGCACAGATAGCAATGGCTGCGAGGACAGGGGAAGTTGTACCTGCTGCGATACTTGCCGACATAATAGACGCCGTGGTCATAAGCGCCACTGTGGTGGACCCCTGTGCACACCGGATCAGCTGTGCCAGTACAAAGCACATCAGAAGAATGGGTATATTGAAATTTGAGAATACATCGGCCAGATAGCTGCCGATCCCTGTGGCCTGAATTACCTCGCCAAAAGATCCGCCGGCTCCCGTAATCAGGAGTACCAGCCCCACCTGATCCGCTGCTTCAATCATAATAGTCCCTACGCTTTTCTTCAGATACGGCCTGGAAATAATAACAGCATAGAAAACACCTATCAGCATAGCAATATTTTTATCCCCGAAGAAGTCCAGCCAGTGTCTCACCGCATTCCCCTCTGCAAACAGTTCTCCCACAAAGCTGCAGAAAACAATAATAATAATGGGAAGAAGAATCATAGATATTGCCTTCAGAAACTTAATAGAGTTCTCATCTGTATGTTCCTGCATAGCCTCCATCTCTTCTCTGTCGGCATCCTCCAGTTCTCTTACCGTACCTTTTTTCTTTTCCTGCTTGTCCAGGAATCTTCCCCAAAGAATACCTCCAGTCAGCATACCGAAACAGCTTACAATAAAAGCGTAGACAAAGAAAAAGCCAATATTAAGACCCAATATCTCGCATACTGCCAGAGGCGGAGGTGTGGGGATAATTGCAGATGCCGCTATAGAACCGGAAACCGCAACTGCTGCCACGAAGGTCATACGGGCAATATTGGTTTTATAGGACAAGGTTCTTACCATAGGGGCAAACAGTATGTCCACAATATCTCCAAACACTGGGATCCCTGTCACAAAAGCTGAAAAAGCCAGAGCCGTAGGGGAATTCTTTACTCCAAATCTCTTAATAATGGCATTGGCAATGGATAAAATACCGCCGGATTCAAACAGAAACATTCCCAGCATTACGCCAAGTCCTGTGACAATGCCGATCCCTCCGACGGTATCTGCAAAACCCGCTGACACCGTTTCGGTAATATCGGGAAGGGGCATCTGAACTAAAAGTGCTGTCAGCACAGCAGTCAGGAGCAGCGACACAAATGCATTCATTTTAAATTTGATAATGGTAACCAGTAAGAACACGATCGACGCAATAAAAATAACAATCAGTAATGGACCTGTAATCATTTTAATTCTCCTTTTGGTTTTTTGAAAAAATATCATCCGCGAACATTCATTTCTTCTTATACATATAGTACAGCAAAGCATCCTTACAGGCCATTAAGAATCTTGTTTTTTACATTTCTTATTTTGCCTTTGCCTTTTCATACCGTTAAAGTGCACAAAAAGAGTCCGGCAAGCCGGACTCCCGCGCCGGACGCGCCGGGTATTGGCGTGTCCAATCATCATTATTTTCTACATCAGGCCAGGCAGCAGATTTTGAAACAGGGATAATATCAGAACTGCTCCTAAGATACCAAGACCTCCCAGGAATCCTCCTACCGTCCAGCAGCGGAAGGTTTCCGGTATACTAATTCTGTTGAATCTGCTGATGGACCAAAAGCCGGAATCATTGGGAAGTGACAGGCCTACACCTCCGGCACATATGGCAATGGCTGCAAGTATGGGGGATGTCCCCGCTGCAAGTACTGTAGAATATAATATGGCAGAGGTCGTAGTGATGGCTACCGTCGTGGAACCCTGGGCCAATCTGATGATCTGCGCAAGTACAAAGCCAAGAACTAGCACCGGAATATGGAGGTTTCCGAAAATCTGGGCCATATAGTCACCGATGCCTGTCAGCTGAATTACTTTTCCAAACGCACCGCCCGCTCCGGTGATCAGAAGAATCATACCTACCTGATCCAAGCCGCGGCCCATAATTTCACTCATACTGCCTTTTATGTATGGCTTAGCGAGCAGCATAGCACATAATACCCCAACCGCCATTGCCAGGTTTTTATTTCCTATAAAGGCCAGATAGGGGACTGCTTTGTTGCCCTCGGGGAGAAGCACTGAGGCAAAACTGCCCACTACAATCATCAAAATAGGAATCAGAAGAATCATCATTGCCCTGCCAAAGGAAATTTTTTTGGCACTTTTCTCCTCTTTTTCCATGGTCTTCTGCTCTTCCAGTTCAAATTCATCCAGCTCCCTGACAAAACCACTTTTTTTCTCCTGCTTATCCAGGTACTTCCCCCACAGGATTCCTCCTGTCAGGAAACCTACCAAACCTGCCAGTGTAGAGTAGACAAAGAATACCCCTATGTTCAGTTCCATATTCTCACATACTGCCAGAGGACCTGCCGTAGGTATTACACAGGCTGCAGTAATGGACGCGGCCACTGCATAACAGGATACAAAAGACAGACGGCTGATGTTCGTTTTTCGTGACAATGCACGGACCATGGTAGAGAATAAAACGGTAACAACATCACCGAATACTGGAATTCCTGCAAAATATGCAGCTATGCCTAGTCCTGCCGGAGAGTTTTTCTCCCCAAAAAGTTTTATCATCTTATCGGCAATTGCATTAATCCCTCCGGATTCAAACAGAAGCATTCCCAGCATTACACCCATACCGGTTACGATGCCAATCCCTCCGATGGTCCCTGAGAAACCGTCAGCCACAGCTGCAGTAATATCTGCCATAGGCATCCTGACCAGTATAGCTGTAATAAAAGATGTAATAATAAGAGATACAAAGGCGTTCAGCTTAAATTTGATAATTGTCACCAGAAGCAGCGCCAGAGAAAATACAAATATAACAATTAATAATGGGCCTGTAATCATAACTTTCTCTCTCCTTTTTCTATTTGTCTTGATAAACCACTTTACCGCCTACTACGGTTTTCTGTACTTGGATCTCTTTGATCTCATCTTCCGGGCAGTTCATAATATCCCGGTCCAGTACTACAAAGTCGGCAAGTTTCCCCCTTTCAATGGTTCCTTTCAGGGCCTCCTCAAACTGACCGTATGCTGCCCATTCCGTATAAGAACGCAGTGCTGCCTCCCTGGTGATACAGTTTTCAGGGAACCAGCCGCCCTCCGGCTTTCCGTCCTGATCCTTCCTGGTCACGGCCGCATAGATCCCCCAAAATGGATTAGCAGGTGATGAAGGAGAGTCTGAACCGCCGATTACTTTTATCCCCTTTTTCCACGGCATGCCGCTTGCATAAGAGCGTTTTGCCCTCTCCATTCCAATCCGCCGTTCGGCCATGGGAGCACTCCTGGGCGCGTGAATAGCCTGCATCCCGGGTAGAATTCCCAGTTCTTTCACTCTGTCAACATCCTCGTCTGTAACCAGCTGAAAATGTTCAATCCGGAACCTGTGATCCGGGTTCCAGTTTTCCTGCAATACCCTTTCATAGGTATCAATCACCTGGCGGTTTGCCTTATCCCCAATGGCATGGGTAATCACCTGAAATCCATGATCATGGGCCTCTTTTACCAGCCGATACAACTCATCGTCTGTATGATTTAATTTTCCCCTGTACCCTGGCCGATCTGTATAATCGTCATATAAGGCAGCACTCTGAGAGCCAAAAGATCCGTCTGCAAAATACTTGACTGCCCGGATATTCAGTCGTTTATTGTAAAGTCCTGCTGCCGGGCCCGTCCTATACCAGCTCCTCCAGGAAAGATCCTCCGACTCCCCCGGAAGAGAACCCAATGCACCGCTGATGCGCAGCTGCAGCCGGTCTTCCTCATATAACTTTTTCATACAGTTAATATGGCTTGTCACTACATTCATTGCCATCACAGAGGTGAATCCCAGACGGAAGGATTCTGCCTGGGCGCAAAGCAGTGCCTCTTCCATCTGTTTTTCGGAAAGAGGCGGGATTTTATCCACTACCAGTTTACATGCATTATCACTGACGCATCCCAGCAGCTCTCCGTCTGCCCGTCTCAATATCTCCCCGCCCTGAGGGTCCGGTGTGTCTTTTGTGATTCCTGCTGCCTCCAGGGCTTTGGAATTCAGCCACAGCATATGCCCGTCACATCGCCCCAGAGATACAGGGTTGTCTGGTGCTGCAGCATCCAGCTCCTCTTTTGAAGGGTAACTTTTGTCTTCCCATACCTCGTTATTCCAACCAAAGTCACTCTGTATCCACTCTCCGGGCTGCAGTGTTTGCACCTTCTGACGGATCTGGGAGAAAATTTCCTCCTTTGATTTCCAGAAACAATCAATCTGCATTGATACCTCACCGAATTTTATCAAGTGCGTATGGCCCTCGATTAGCCCTGGTATCACACAGCCCCCCTTTAAATCCACAGTCTCGGTTTTGCTGCCTATATATTGTTTGACGTCCTCATTGGATCCGGCAGCCAGAATATACTGTCCCTTTGTGGCTATTGCCGAAACTGTCGGAGTCCCTGTCTCCATGGTGTATATATTGCCATTGTAATAGACGGCATCCGCAGAAATTTTCTGTGTACTTTTCACCCTTTTTCCCCTTTCCTGTCATCATTTTTATACATTTTAACATACCAGGGAGAATGTCAAAATTATCTATTTTGTCCCTGACCTTTCTTATTCTGCTATATCTTGCACATCTGAAAAAAAGAAGCGGTGCCGGCTATTGCCGGCCCCACTTCGCTGTGATCCCTCCGTATTAAAATAAAGTAACCTTTTCAATTCCCATGAATTTGCAAACCGCAGACATAACTTCTGTGTAATTCCCCTCTTTTACCAGGAGATGGTGGTCCATACCTTTCTCCATCAGCTGATCCACAACGGCGCTTGCCTTTGTCCCAACGTGCAGTTTTACCAGGAGTTTCTCTCCTCCCTCTACCCATTCTTCATGGGATGCCTGGACCACATCAGCTGTATCTACCAGCAATTTATACTTTCCGCCGCTCCCTGCGATACTGGATATTGTCACACTCTCCATGGGCTTTAAGGGAACCCCTACAAAGGTGCCTCTCTCTCCGCTCTGGGAGATCTGTACCTTGTCAAGGCTTTCAGCCAGAGAATGGGCAGTGCTCCCTTCATGGGCAAGAGCAAGGATATTATTCACATCATCCATGCTTCCCACCTCTCCCAGTGCGCAGGCTCCGCCCTGAGCAGCCATATTCAGCATGTACATTACCATGGTATGTCCGATATCACCCTCCGTGTCCACGATCATGCCCTCGTCTGCAAGCCAGGAAGAGGTCAGATTCATCAGGCCGCTGAACATCGGATAACACTCTGCCGCCATGGCATCCAGGGAATATCTTTCTGCGATTTCTTTCGTTGCTGTGTATACCTTTGCCATATAGAGCATAGTGTCATGGTCCGCTTTCACCTTTCCGGTACGCTCGGAAAGACATTTCAGTGTCTTTTCGGCCTCTTCATCGCTGATTGCCTCAGCAGCCTCTGTAATGTCACTCATCTCTACGTGAACCAGCGTTACGCCGAATTTGCGGGAGAACTCCCACTCTTCCACAGACATATCCTGTGGTCCTGCCACACGCCAGGTCTGTCTTGGTCCTACAAGGGCAAGGCGCATTCCCCGTACCGCCTTAATCATCTGTCCGGCCTGGGCTGCAGCCTTTACCTTTTTTGCAATGTTCACGTCATCCGGAAGTCCATAGACATAGTCATACTCCAGCCCCTGCCCTTTTAATATAGAGCCGAAATGCTGCACGCATCCGATGGAAAATGTTTCTGTGTATGGTACCGCCCAGAAGACAGTGGGCAGGTTTAGCTCATTGATAAATACATACTGCATAGAATCCATGATCCAGGTCACTTCTACAATAACCAAAGCATCCAGTTCTTCCTTTTTCAGCTGTTTGCACACATCAATAGCATCCGCGGTATCCCAGGCTGTTTTACCCGCGCATACGGTCTCTACCCCCTGAGCCGTCAGCGCCTGCTTCACACCGTTTACCAGCTCTTCGGCACGCTGTCCCCCGCTTTCAAAGCGGCAGGTAACTCCTACAATTCCTACTTTTGGCTGTCTCATATCTACTCTCCTCCTACTAATTTAAATGGCTTGGAGCACAGCTCCAGGTGATTACTGCTGGTTCCATCCCTATATTGGTCAGCTCATGGGGCTCTCCTTCTTCTACAAGAAGCATGTCACCCTCACAAAGCTCAAAATGTTCTTTAGTTTTGGGATTTCTCATAATGACATGTCCCCGACTTACATAGAATGCTTCGTGAGAATCCGGATGTCCCGGATCGATTCCCCCTGTCTGCCCTGGCAACAGAGTGGACGATCCAAAGGTTATTTTTCCGGTTTCCAGATATTCTCTGCACACTTCCGGTCCGTCAAGAGAAACTCTTGTTTCGTTCTTTCTAACTACTCTCATATCTATTCTCCTAAAAAAATTCCTTTTTCCTGTACAGCAGACCCTCGTCGGAGAAGGTCTCTCCCCAAACCACCTCAGCCACAAAAAGATAATGATCAGAGCTATCGTATACGCTGGTGACTTCACAGGTCAGATACGCTGCTGCACCTCTCACAAAGGGAAGCTCTTCATTGGCAAACGCTATGTCCATATGACTTAGCTTGTCCTCATCTCTGCCGCTGACCGTCCCGCACCTAAGGGCGATCTCCTTTTGGCCGGGAGTCAGAACACTTACGGAAAATTTTCCGCTGGCCTTCACTAGAGCCGCTGTATAATGTTTTTTAGAAACAGCCACCATCAGCATGGGCGGCGTTCCCGAAACCTGTGACAGCCATGCGCATGTCATCAGATTGTATTTGTCCTGAGCGTGTACTCCAATGATGTACACCCCATGAGTAATTGTATTCATAGCAGTAGTAATTGTAGTTTGACACATCCGTTTTACCTCCTGTTGCATCAAGTCCCTGAGGGTATCTTTTACTTAGCTTTCTCAAAGCATTCCGTAAGATCTTTAAAGAGTCTCTGGTACATCTGATACCCCTCTTCATAGACTTGCCGGCTGTCTTGGGAAGGCAGTGTTCTGTCCTTCACCTCCACCATACGATCCACAGCATTCTCTACGCTGTCAAAGATTCCTGTAGCAGTCCCTGCCAGTATAGCGGCTCCCAGGGAAGCTGCCTCCACTGACTTTACCGTTTCCAGGGTGACCTGGTTAATATCTGCTTTAATCTGGCTCCAGACAGCACTCTTGGAGCCTCCGCCCAGGGAGCGGATCTCCTTTACCTGTATCCCCATGTCCCCCAGAGCCTCTATATTTCTTTTTAGAATATATCCCAGGGATTCCATGATAGCACGCATAAAGTGCGCTTTTGTGTGCTGCAGCGTAAATCCGAACCATACGCCTTTTGCTTTTCCGTTGGTGTCAGGGGCCAGAGATCCTGAAAGATGGGGCAGCATAACCAGACCGTCACAGCCCGGAGGAACCCTCTCTGCCTGTCTGCTGATTAAGTCATAAGCATCCCCCCATCCTTTTTGTTCTGCCAGCATCTCTGTTTCACAGAACTTGTCCCGGAACCACCGGAGTGTCATCCCCCCGTTGGTAAAAGTATGTATCATATACATTCTTCCCACTGGAAAACAAAACAAAGGCATCTTCCGCGCCGGATCAAACACCGGCTCATTGACAGGAACACATACCGCCAGGGCCGCTCCTATGGTCTCAGAGAACATCCCCTCTCTGATATTTCCTGCTCCGATTGCCCCGGCCGCCTGATCCAGAGCCCCGGTGCAGATGGTAACTTCCTCTCCCAGCCCCAGCTCAGCCGCAACGTCTGGCAGAATCTTTCCAACAACCGCTCCGGACTCCATTACCGGCGCAAGCTGTTCCTCCCGGATACCCAAATATTCCAGCATTTCCTTCCAATAGCGCCGCTCTGTAATATCCCAATAAGTAGAGGAGCAGACAAGGGAGGGTTCTGTGGCATATTTTCCCGTCAGCCGGTAGATAAAATAATCCTCAATCAGCAGAAATTTTTCCGTTTTCTCAAAGATTTCCGGTCTGTTTTTCTTCATCCAAAGAATCTTGGATGCCGGCCAGCATGCCTCGAAGCTAACCTGCCCTGTTTTTTTATAGCAAAGTTCGTTCCCGAATTCACGTTCCAGTTCCGCTGCCTCTTCCACTGCCCGGTTATCCATCCAGACAATGGCGTTGCACAGCGGCAGTCCATCTCTGTCCAGAAAGAAGATCGTCTCCCCCTGAGCAGACATTGCGAGAGAGATCTGGGCCTGGGGTGTAATCTTGTACTGTCTTTTTAAATCCTCAAGTCCAGTACAAAACGCTTTCCAGTACACCTCCGGAGATTCCTCCACATAATTTGGTCCCGGTGTCATCAGGTCATACTCCTGTGCAGATACCGCCAGCAGGGCTCCCTGTACATCAAAAAGAGCGATTTTCATGGCTGTGGTCCCAATATCCAGACCAATCAGTAGCTTCATATCCATTCCTCCTATTTAAGAACCTCCGGGTTGACCACATTGTAAGGCTTGCCGCCCTCCAGTACTCCTGTGATGCCGGCCAGGGCCTCACGGCACATTCCCATGCGGGCTTTCAGGGTGCAGCTTGCAATGTGAGGGGTAAGCGTCACATTGTCAAGAGCCAAGAGTTCGGGACTTACATTTGGTTCGTCTTCGTACACATCCAGGCCGGCACCCTTTATGGTTTTATTTCTCAGGGCTTCTGCCAGTGCCTTCTCATCTACTACGGCTCCCCTTGCAGCATTAACCAGATAAGCGCTGTCTTTCATCGCCCGGAAAGTCTCTGCATTGATAATATGATGGTTCTCTGGAATATAAGGCATATGAAGGGTAATACAGTCACTATTTTTGACTACTTCATCAAATTCCATATAGGTGACATTATACTCCTTCTCTATCTCTTCAGATGCCCTGAACTTATCATAATAAACCACTTGCATTCCCAGTCCCTGGGCCTTCTTGCACACCATCTTGCCGATCCGTCCGAATCCCATGATTCCAAGGGTTCTTCCATATACCTCACAGTCAATGTCTGTGAAATTGGGCGAATTCCAAATACCTTTTCTGATCTCCCTGTCATATCTGGCAATCCCCCGCATGGTAGAAATAATCAGCGCCACTGCGTGCTCTGCAGTTGCCTCTGTCACAGTGGTAGGTGTATTCACAACGGGGAGTCCCACCTGTGTTGCATATTTCCAGTCAATATTGTTATAACCCACGCCAAAGTTTGCAATGGCCCTCAGGTTTTTGGCTCTGTCAATCATCTTTTTATCGCCGTCATTGTCCAGAATCAAATATGCGTCATACGCTTCTATCATCTCATACACTTCATCATAGCTAAAAGCCCGCTTTTCTCTTGTGGGACAAGTAAACTCATATTTTCCCTCATAAGGTGCCAGACATTCCTGGGGAACCCATTCTGAAATTAATATTTTTTTCATAGTCTCTTACTCCTTTTCTTCTCTGTACATATAATTTGCCGGCTGCCCCTGTTTCTTACCCAATGGCTTCTGCCATCTTTTTTACGTCACCACAGGTTCCGGTCCATGCAGCCATGAGAATGTCCATCTGATCCAGAATACAAAAATGCTTAACCCCAAGTTTTTTATAGCGTTCGGCCTCTTCAAGGCTTCCGATTTCCACTCTGGGGTGTACACCGTGTGCCAGGGCAGTTTGAATCATCTTCTCCTGTTCAGACTGAATCTCTTTTTTATGGTCCGCGCAGTTCCACCCTCTGCTCATGCAGTAATCCGATGGTCCGAACTGAACCATATCCACACCGGGGATAGAACAGATTTCCTCAATGTGATCCATGGCCTCTTTCTTTTCTATCATAAAGGCTTTCACCAGGCTCCGGTTCATAGCCGCATAATCCATCTGCTTAAGCTCCGGATGATAGCCAATCCACCTTCCGTTGGGATAACCAAACCTTCCGGCATCCTCCGGTGTCTTAGGGGATAGCTTTTCTATACTCTCCCGTACCTGCTCCGGTGTCTCATGATCCGTAAAAAGTACTGCCTGGAACCCGCAGGCGGCTGCCTTCTGCGCTACGTAAAAGCGGTTTTGGAAATCTACTTTAATCATGGAACCCACCCCATACAATTCACAGGTTCTCGCAAAGTTCTCCAGGTCATTCAGTGTAAAAGGCGCATACTCTGCCAAAAATTCGAAATAGTCAAAATTGCCTGTAGACGCTGCCGCCTCTACAATCGTCGGCCAGGTACTCCAGATTCTTGTGTTGACAGTTGTTTTATTTTGGTTTAGCTTTTCTCGCAATCCATTCAGCATACAGATCCTCCCATTTCCCATCACTTATGTTTCTTATTACCTCTAAGATACTATAAAACCCTTTGAAATACGATGATTATTCTTGTCCTTTACATTTCTTATATTGTCATTATCACCAACGAGAGGCCTTTATTGAAGTGCGTATTGCCCCCACAGGTCCTGGGGAATGTTTGCAGTACGCTGCACGCGATTCAGTGCGTCTATAGCCTTCATCTCATCGGTTGACAGAGAAAAGTCAAAGATTCGGGCATTACTGAAGATTCGTTCCTTTTGGACTGATTTTGGTATCACAGATATACCCTGCTGTACAGACCAGAGGAGACCAATTTGAGCCGGTGTCCTCCCCTTACGTCTGGCTATTTGAACAAAAGTTTCTTCTCTTAGATAGCCCCCCGGCCAAAGGCGCATAGCCTGTACGGCAATATTTCTGGCATGACAGTAGGCTACAAGCTCCGGACAGTTAAACAGGGGATGGAATTCGATCTGATTTACTGCCGGAATAATCCCACATTGTTCCTTTAAAATTTCCAATTCCTGTGGCCAATGAATGAGATAAAGATCTATGTAATCCAGCCAAAGACGTTCCAGGCTCCGGCTGAAGGCCGTTTCTGTGTCATTTGTACGCTGGGCATCATTCTATATTTTAGTGGTTACAAAAAATTCTTCCCGTTTTACAGAGGAAGCCTTTATCCCCAGTCCTACACCATCTTCATTTTATACACCGAGGCCGTATCAACCAGGCGATAACCTGCCTCTGCAGCCCAACAGACAGCACGCTCCACCTCTTTGTTATCTGTTGCGTTATAGACTCCTAAACCTAACAGGGGCATTTCTCTGCCGGTATTAAGCATAATTGATTTGATTCCACAGACAATCCATCTCCTTTTTATAATTAGAGTACAGACCAGTATCCCGCTTTCAGGAACCTGGTCTGTTCGTTTTGCCGCCTAAAGTGTTTTCAAAAATTCTACCACATATACAAGATTATCCCTGAAGGACCCGTCTTTTACAAAGTTCTTCGTAAACAGTGCACTTCCCATGGTAAAGCACCAGGGATCCATCTCTTTTACCAGCTTCATCCGTTCTTCCGTACCAATGCTCCCGGCCAGCACTACAGGTCTTTTAGCCTTTTTAATATATTCCGAGGAAAGTGCAGTGGGATCCCCGTCTACATAACGATAGCCAAGCAGATCTGTGCCAAACACCCCCTTCTCTGCAAAATCAGCTTCCTGTGCCAGCATTTCCTGCGGAGTCCCTTCCAGGATACTGGGACTTTGGGATACTTTTCCGGCAAATGGCAGGTACTTCAGCCCCTGTTCCCTCACATATTCTGCGACGCTGTCATAGTACAGGGTGCCCAGAAGATAATCGAATCCACACTCTGCTGCGAGCTTAGCCCCTCTCATGCACTCCTCTTCTGTGTAAGACACCACTTCCAGAAAAGATGTCTTTCCCGCAGCCCTCATTTTAGAGCAGAGAACCTTCATATTTACCGGTTCCATACCTACATCCTTAAAACCCCAGTACTGAACAGGAAGGTCCTTGTTCTCCTCAAAAACCTCGATAGCATCCGGCACTGTTTTATCGTTATGAGTTAACATAATAATAATTTTATCTAACATTGACATTTTATTTTTCTCCTTTTTTCTATCCATAGCTATTTGTTTACAACGTTTACGGGTTCTCCGTTTACAAAGGCCCTCAGATTTTCCACCGCAATATTCATCAGACGGTTTCTGCTTTCCTTAGGGGCCCAGGAAATGTGCGGGGTAATCAGGCAGTTTTTTGCCCCCAGCAATGGATTATCTCCTTTGATCGGTTCTGCAGATACTACATCCAGGCCAGCCGCGTATACCTTTCCGTAGTTCAGAGCATCGGCCAGATCCTGCTCTACAATCAGAGGGCCTCTGGAATTATTGAGAATAATGACCCCATCTTTCATCCTTGCAATGCTCTCCTTGTTAATCATTCCCTCTGTACTTGGGAACAGCGGACAGTGCAGAGCAATCACATCAGACTGTGCATACAGTTCTTCTCTTGTCACATATTCTGCAATTTCTTTTCCTGCCTCGCTGGGGTATTCATCATTTGCTATCACACGCATTCCCAATGCCTTTGCAATCCGACCCGTAGCCTGTCCGATTCTTCCGAACCCGATGACACCCATGGTTTTTCCCGCCAACTCAATCAGCGGGTAATCCCAGAAACACCAGTCGGCATTCGTTTCCCAGCGTCCCTTATGTACCTCATCGCTGTGATGGGCAACGTGATGACAAATTTCCAACAGCATAGCAATGGCAAACTGCCCCACTGCCGCAGTACCATAGGTAGGAATGTTGGTTACGGGGATTCCTTTCTCTTTCGCAGCCGCCACATCTACCACGTTATATCCCGTAGCAAGAACCCCAACAAATTTAATATTGGGGCAGGCATCAAACACAGCCTTTGGCATTGGTGTTTTATTGGTATAAACCACCTCTGCGCCACCAACCCGCTCAATCACTTCCTGTACATCTGTGAGAGAAGTCCGATCATATACCGTTACCTCTCCAAGAGCATTCAGTCCATCCCAGTCCAAATCTCCGGGATTCAGCGTATATCCATCCAGTATTACTATTTTCATACCTATTCCTCCATTTCTTATAGTGTTATATCACTAAGCGGTCCCTTTACGCTTCAATCGCATCCGCCATTTTCTTTACATCCCCGCAGGTACCTGTCCATGCCGCCATGAGGATATCCATCTGATCCAGAATACAGAAATGTTTTACACCCAGATTTTTGTAGTATTCTGCCTCTTCCAGGCTTCCCACTTCCACTCTGGGCTGCACTCCGTGAGCCAGAGCCACCTGAATCATTTTTTCCTGCTCTGCCTGAATCTCAGCCTTGTGGTCCGCACAGTTCCATCCCCTGCTCATACAGTAATCAGATGGTCCGAACTGCACCATGTCCACCCCTGGAATGGAGCAGATCTCCTCAATATGATCCATCGCCTCTTTCTTCTCAATCATGAATGCCTTCACAAGGCTTCTGTTCATAGCCGCATAATCCATTTGCTTTAATTCCGGATGGTATCCAATCCATCTTCCGTTTGGGTAACCGAATCTTCCGGCGTCCTCCGGCGTCTTTGGAGATAACTTTTCAATGCTGTCTTTCACCTGCTCCGGTGTCTCATGGTCTGTGAAAAGAACTGCCTGGAATCCGCAGGCCGCTGCCTTCTGGGCCACGTAAAAACGGTTCTGAAAATCAACTTTAATCATGGAACCGGCCCCATAAAGTTCACAGGTTCTAGCGAAGTTCTCCAGGTCATTTAAAGTAAACGGTGCATATTCGGCTAAAAATTCAAAGTAGTCAAAGTTTCCCGTGGATGCCGCCGCTTCTACCACCGTAGGCCAGGTACTCCAAATCCTGGTGTTTACCGTTGCTTTTCCCTCATTCAGCTTCTCTCTCATTTTGTTTAACATGGCATATTCTCCTTTTGTTTCCTTTTTTCTTTTTGTTGAATTAACAATACTTGAAATGCCGTTAAAAAACGATTATCATTCTTGCCCAGCACATTTCCTATTCTGCCATTGTAGACAAAAAAAGCATGTGCCCGGGAGACAGACACCCGGGCACATGCCCCTTTACTTCTATTCAATTTTTCGTTTTTCACCTTTCAGATCGGACAATAATACGGCTGCCAGCAGACATATGCACCCAGCTAATATCCTCAAGGTAAACACTTCCTTCAAAAGCAGCACGGAAAACAGCATTCCGAACACCGCTTCTGAAGACAAAATGACGGATGCAAGATTGGGACTGGTATACTTCTGACAGACAATCTGGAGCAGAAAAGCAGTCATAGTACTGAATATTCCTAAATATAGCAACTTGGCCGCCACCCCTGTCTGAAACACCCCCGCGGGGAAGGGGAATCTCCCCAGTCCTGCTCCAAGCCAGGAAAAAATACCGGCCGTCAAAAACTGGACAAAAGTCAGCAGCACCGGCTCCTCCTCCTGTGTATACCTGTCAATACACAGGATGTGAAAGCCCAGTCCCACACCACACACCATGGTCAGCCAGTCCCCTGTCTGTATGGAAAAATCCCCCTGCAGAGATAAAAGTCCGATCCCAAGCATGGCCGTCACTGCCGCCAGAAGGCTTCTTTTTCCCGGCCTCCTCCTCTCTATCCACCAGGAGAGGAAGGGAACTAAAATTACATAAATAGTTGTGAGAAAGGCGTTCTTTCCGGCTGTCGTATACTTGCAGCCCAATGTCTGAAAAAACTGGCTGAGCCACAGCAGGAAGCCCAGCACCGCCCCCTCCCTTATGATTTTGAAAGAAAGGTTTTTCAGCCTTTTGAAAAAGAGGACTCCCATACCAATTACGGCTACGAGATACCGCAGTGCCAGCAGATAAATGACCGGTATGGTATCCGTAGAATCCTTTACCACCACAAAAGAAAAGCCCCATATCACTGTGGCACAAAAAAGTCCCAGCGGACCTGCCGCACGGTGTTTTGCTATCTTGTTTTCCATCTTTGCATCTCCTTTTGCTGTTTTCCTGGTTACATCATACAGCAGGGGAGCAGAGGAGGCGATTACCTATATTGCAAACAACATGTCTTATATTGCCGCAGCTTCCAATTCCTCTTTTTTAAGATAAAATCTGTGAGATATCTGTCACAGACCTGTGACACGAGAAAACATAATAAAGGCGGACAAAATATGGTACTATATCTTTATATCATCTTTCGGACAGAAGAAAGCACAATAAATCGGGAACAATTGTTTTTCCAGTGATAAGATGGATACACAGACAAGGGAGGAAATGCTATGGAATGGATAGAAAGTATCAGTAAAGCGATCAGTTACATCGAAGATAATCTTACCGATGACCTGACCATCGAAAAAATTGCGGATAAGGTACTCATTTCGCCATTTTATTTTCAAAAGGGGTTTTCTATGCTCTGTGGATTTACTGTCAGCGATTATATCAGGCAGAGGAGGCTTACACGCGCCGGCAGCGAACTTGTTTCCACAGAGGAAAAAATTATTACCATTGCTCTGAAATATGGATATGATTCCCCCGACAGCTTTACGAAAGCTTTCACACGTTTTCACGGCGTTACACCTACGGCTGTACGAAAAGACGGAGCTATGATCAAATCCTTCGCTCCTCTGAAAATATCATTCACATTGAAAGGCGGTTATACTATGGATTACAAGATTGTTGAAAAGGAAGCATTTACAGTGATCGGCGCATGGAAAAAGTTTCCCTATGAAAATGCAGCGGAAGCGATTCCGAACTTCTGGACGGAACACTACCAGAGCGGCGGGGGCAGTACCGTATGCGGAACATACGGCGTTAACATTGATGAGAGTATGGGCGGCAAGGAATTTGAATACCTGATAGCGGACGATTACAAGGAAGGGACAGAGGTACCGGACGGCTTTATCACGAAAACGATTCCTGCATTTACGTGGGCGGTCTTCCCCTGCAGAGGGAGTATGCCAAATGCTATGCAGGAGGTATGCAGGAAAATTTTCTCTGAATGGCTGCCCAACTGCAAAGACTACGAGTTTGCCGCCGGGTACAATATTGAGATGTATCACGATCCTTCCAATTATCCTAATGGTGTCCAGGACGAGAGTTACTATAGTGAGATTTGGATTCCTGTAAAGAAGAAAGCTTAAGCGTGCGGCTTAATGAATCACTGTTCTCAATGCGGGGAGAAAAATGTTCTGGAAAAGAGAGGAGTGTGACTAAGATATGTCACACCCCTCCCTTTTTCAGACTATTTATTTACATCCCCTATCTGTTCCCTTTTTCCCTTTTATAATGGCGATGGCACCTGCATATGCAGCAAGTAATGTGACGGCCAGCCTTCCGATAGGAGCCGCGTCCCTGGTTTGAACCGCATCTATTTTGTGAGAAGACGTTTCAGCAGTATTAGACCCCTTTTTCTCATCCTGAGCATCCGGCAATTTTTCCGGCTCTTTTTCAATAACTTTAATTGTATATTCGCGGACATTCCCTGCAAGGCTATCTGCGTCTGCGACCCCTAATCCAATTAAAAACTCATCATATACTTTGTCCGGCTTACCCACAAGATAGTCACCATCTATCTTCATCCAGTCAGGAGCTCCATGAAACTCATAAGTAAAAGGTGGTGTTCCCCCTGTTACTTCCAGCGGTAGTTTAAATGCCTCTCCCGCTACCAGAGTTACCACCCCGTCATCTGACGGTAGCTTTACCTCAGGTATGGTTCCAACTTCCTCGCCTACCACAAACGTAACATCTAATTCTGTGGAAGTTTTCCCGTTTGAATCTCTAACTTTATATGAAAATGAGTACTCGCCGGGTTCGTTAGGTGTCCCTAAAATCTCTGTGCCTCTGACAAATGCCCATTCAGGTCCGTTATACTCATAGATCTGATACGGGGGCTCTCCCTTTGACACATCAAGGGTTATCAGAAATGCACGGTTCACCTCCAGATGCAATTGACTTTCATCTACCGCTACATCTAAAAAATCCTCCTCTATAACCGGTTCAGAGGTATCTCCCTCAGCCTCATTCTCATTATACATATCTGTCAAAACTTCCTTTGTTTCCCCCGGCTGTTCCACTGGGGGTGCCTCCTCCCCAAGGGTATTTCTTTCACCCTCACCGCTGTCAAGATTCTGCTCCTCTACGCCAGTCATTGTGTCCACAATAGCAGGAGCTTCTAACTGTACAGTATCCTGTGTCCCGGCGTATACTAACTCACCTGCCGCTCCAGACCCAATACATGATACAGTTAACAATAACCCACAGCCCAATACGTATAGTCTATTTCTTTTCATACTCTCACTCCTTTTTTCCGTATAATATCAAACGCCAGAAGGAACCTCCTTTAATATTGACATTTTAACATTGTGCAGAGTATTTGTGTAGAAAATAAACTAGATTTATTAGTTTTTTAAATTAATCAGCATACTATTTTATATTTAAGACACAATTTGTCATTTTATCCCTTTATTTGTCTTTGCTTCTTAACTTCTACATACATACTTAATTCACAACTCGAACTTATGCTTTCTTTCAACGCCCTCCTCTTCTAAAGGTAAACTACACGCTAACAGAATTTACCCCCGGGTATGCAATAAGAAAAACATGGCTGCATACATTAAAAGAAAAAGGATTTATATGGATATTCATATTGTTGCCCCAGGGGATACTATCGCCTCCATCGCAGCCCGGTACGGCGTTTCTCCCTCCCGCCTCTCCTATGACAATCAACTGAATGAACAGAGTCATCTGGTGGTAGGGCAGGCACTGCTTGTTTTGAAACCGGAACTGATCCATGAGGTTATCCCCGGGGATACCCCCAGTTCCATATCCAGTCAGTATGGTATCTCTGCCCTTGAGCTTCTGCGCAATAACCCCTTCTTGTCGAACCAGCCTTACCTGGTCTCCGGAGAATATCTCATAATTCGTTATGATGGTGAAAAAACAGGAAGTATGGAGACAGATGGCTACGCATACCCTTTTATAAATCGTCCCCTTCTTCGGCAGACACTTCCCTATCTGACAGCTCTGTCTATTTTTTCTTATGGATTTACACCGGAGGGTGAATTGATTCCTGTGGACGACGCGCCTCTGATTTCCATGGCTCAGGAATTTGATACCCGGTGTGTCTTAGTACTCACCCCGTTTTCAGCCAGCGGGACCTTTGATAATAATCTGGTTACATTAGTTACCAATAACCTGGAGGTGCAGAACAGAGTCATAGAAAATCTGCTTCTGACGGTTGCCCAAAAACCTTACCAGGAGGTTGATGTGGATTTTGAGTTTATACGGGCAGAAGACAGGATCCCCTATGTAGAATTCGTGAGGAATCTTACCCGGAGGATGAACGCCGTCGGAGTCATGGTCTCCGTAGCACTGGTCCCAAAAGTATCTGCCGATCAGCCGGGACTTCTGTACGAGGGAATTGACTACCGGCTGCTGGGGGAGGCGGCTAATACTGTGCTTCTCATGACGTATGAATGGGGCTATACCTACGGTCCGCCCATGGCAGTAGCCCCCATTCCCCAGGTCAGACAGGTGCTTGACTACGCCGTGAGCGAAATCACTCCCGCCAAAATATCCATGGGAATCCCCAACTATGGCTATGACTGGCCTCTCCCCTTCGTGCGCGGGGTCACGGAAGCTGCCAACATAGGCAATCACGAGGCCATTGAGATAGCCGCCTTGAACAATGCAGCAATTCAGTACGATGACATATCCCAGGCGCCGTTTTTTGAGTACACCAGAGATGGCGTCGGGCATATCGTTTGGTTCGAGGATGTGAGAAGCATCCTGGCTAAGTTAAACCTGGTAACAGAATATGGCTTTCGGGGTGTGGACTACTGGCAGTTAATGCGGCCCTTCCGCCAGAACTGGCTGCTGGTAAACTACTTGTTCAATATCTTACGCTGATTCTGTCGCTGAATAATGGAAAAAGATGCAAAGTGCAAGAAAGGAAGCGCATTCCTGCCGCGCTTCCTTTCATTAAATCATTCTGCTATCTGACGCTCAATCTCCTGACAGATTACGTTTCTCATCTTTCTGTCATAGAGGGAATCCAGACCCTCTCCGTTCCTGAATGTTTCCCCAAAGGAATTCGTTTGAATAGAAAATTCCTCAAAAGGAATCAGATCTGCCCCCCTGCCGGCAGCAGGCAAAAAGTTATGCTTTTTCATCTCAATCCACATCCTCCCGATATTTTCCAGGTCAGTCTCCCCATATGTCTTTGTCTGAGCCAACGCCTGAATCAGCTTATCTGACAACTCATCCACCGTAAAGAACAGCGCCTCCGGATCCGATTCCAGCGCAGCTAAATACAAATCCTCAAAAGCCTGAGACACCACAGACTGGATGTCAGCTCCTGTCATAAATTTGCATGGAAAGGATGCTGCTGCATCCAATACTTTTCGAAGCCCCAACTCTAACTCTTCCTCTTCTCCCCGGGACAATCTGCCTGAGGTTCTCCCCACAATGTCACCTTCCCTGACTGGCGTCCCAATGTCTTTCCACCGGATACAATTTTTCTGTCTCATTAGGCAGGCTTTGAATATAGAAATACATTCTGTTTCCATAGGCATAAAGGTAAAAAACTTCTCATCAAAACGGCCCTTTCGCAAGAATTCCGGGCGCAGACTGGAGACCTGGTTGGCGGTTGCCATAATAAAGCAGGGAAAATCCTTATCCTGCATCCAGGTCAGAAAGCTTCCAAACAGGCGTATAGTAACTTCATGTCCGTCTTCCCCGGCCCCTGCAAAGGCCTTTTCCAGTTCATCCACCCAGAGCACGCAGGGGGACATATCTCTGACAAGGCTCAGAGCTTTCCTCATATTGCGTTCACTTTCCCCTACCAGACCGCCCATAAGCCGTCCCATATCCAGTTTTAGAAGAGGCAGACGGAATATCTTTCGGGCTGTTTTGGCCAGAAGAGACTTACCTGATCCGGGTATCCCCGCAATTAGCATTCCCTTTGGAAGTTCCATTCCCTTTCTCATAAGAACATCAAAATGTTCATAGATGACTGCTTTTTTCTCCAGCCACCCTCTGGCAGCTTCAAGACCGCCGATTTTCTTCTGATCCTCCTCTATCCATTCCAACAGGCCTCCGCTTTTAAGCACCATCTGTTTCTTCTCTCTGCTGATTATTTCGAAGATCCGTCTGCCTTCATTTTTAAAAGGATCTCCTTTCAGTAAGGCATATTGCATAATACGCTGAATCTCACTCTCCCGAAACCCCTTTAGATACAGAACCAGCTTATCCAGAAGGGGGGCTGCAAGAGACATACCTTCCGTTCTGCTCCTTTCCTGAATCAAATATCGGATATTTTCTTCAGACAGGGGAGGGATTTCTTCCATATGAAGAAAGGGGAGAAGGTATCCAGGCAGACTGCTGTTAGAAAATGACTCTGTAACAGTCATAAAGATTAAAAGCTTCACCGAATGATCAACTGCCTTGGCCCTCCCTACTCTGTACAAAGCTCTTGCAAATGTCCTCTCTGTATCCCGTGCTAGTAAACTATCCCCATTTCGTATGACCAATAGAGGGAATGCAGGCACTCCATGCTGATCCTTCAATGCAGCAAGGCATTCCACAGCCTGTGCCAGATATTCAGTCCCTTTGGGCGGTTCCAGATATAAGCTGCGCAGACGTGTCAGCTGCGTACATCCTACTCTCTGCCTTCGTGAATTCTCTTCCAGAACTCTTCCTCCCCGGTAGTAGAAGATGTCTTCTCCCTGCCAGTCACTCAGCCACTCCTGGCGTATCTCCAGAATCTCCCGCTCCCGATCGAAAATCCCGTATTCCCCGGATAACAATTGAATGAGCCGTTCCAGATCTTCATCGTAATTAGTTTCAAAAAGAAATAATGCCGCGCCGCTTTCATGCAGATTCAGAATTCTCTCAGCAAGAGATTCAAGATTTTTGTTCATCTAAACGTCTTCCCTTCTCGATGATGAGCGTTGTATCCCGGCTTGTATGCAGATAATGGATAACAACCGCCTCTTCCTTTTCCAGTATGTCATATTCACAGGGCAGAATCTCCTCTCCCTGACTATTCAAAAGCCCCCATCTGCCATCCCTTCTAACCTTTGCAGTTCCGTCCCGGAAAGGTTCACAGGCTTCATAGATACAAGGGGCTGCTGTGTTCCCCCGGACATCAATGTAGCCCCACCGGTCTTTGATTCTCACCTGTGCCAGACCATTGCTGAAGGGTTTTGCGTCATCGTACTTGTCAGGAATTGCCAGTCTCCCCTCTCTGTCTACATACCCCCAATATCCCGGATATGCCCCGCACAAGGCCCCGGGCAGCCCCCAGGCATCATCACAGCGGACAGGGGCAAGTCCCTCGCGAAAGCTGCCCAGACGTCCGGATCTCAGATCCTCGGGACAGCTGCACGGAATCACTTCATTTCCAAACCTGTCAACCATTCCCCACAGACCATTGTCAAATCTCCCACTGCGCCGGACAGACGCCCATCCGTCCGCAAACGCCTCCGCCACATAACCGTAGATAAAGGGCACTGCTTCCTGTCCCTGTTCATCCACATAGCCGCACAGACCTCTCCTGCCCCGGGCGCGCCCTTCAAAATATCGTCCAAACCGTCTTATCTCAAATCCGCTGTCTACTATCTCCCCATCATAATTAATACTCTGCCAGCTGCCCTCTGTCCATACAAACGCCAGCCCTTCCCTGAAATCTTCTGCCTTTTCGTAGATGCACGGCACCGCTGCCGCTCCCGCTTTGTTCACATACCCCCATTTTCCCTTATCTCTGATCCTGCCTCTGTTTTCCCTCAGATAGTCGGCATATTCATACTGAAAGGGAACCACTGTTTTTCCGTATTTGTCTGCATAGCCCCACATCCCCTCTCTGCACAGCGGAAAAATAGAAGCTTCGCTCAGTTCATTCTCCTCTATCAAAGATTCAACTTCCCGGGCAGTCTCGTAAACAAACGGAATCACCTCCGTTCCTGCATTAGTGATACAGCCATATCTTCCCTTTCTGGACAATACTCCCAGTCCGTTTTTAAACAATCCCCAGTAATCCTCAGGTAAATCATAGATACATGGAGTTACTTCCTCCCCCCTGGTATTGATAAAACCCCAGATCCCCTGCTTATTCTCCTGATCGCCTCCCTCCTCAAAAGTTACGATTGCCAGACCGTGGGAAAAGGCACTTGCATATGCGTACTGAAACGGAATCACCACATTTCCTTCCCCGTCCAGGAATCCATATGCTCCACCGAATTGGGCGGTCACATACCCCTCGCTGCTGCCGCCCAGGGATTCATAAATGCAGGGAATCTTCATATTCCCCCCCTTATCAATCATACCCTCAAGTCCGCTTTCCTCATCGCTGACAACTGCCAGTCCTTCTGTAAATATCTGGGGTTCACTGTATCTGCAGGGAATCACTAAAGCTCCTGTGGAATCTATATATCCATATTTCCCTTGATTTAGTACACACGCTCTGTTTTCATAGAAAGGACCTTCAGGCTTGTACTCCCCCGATGAAATCGCCTTTCCCCATATATCGATATACCCCTTTTTCCCTTCGCCTTCCCAGAATATAATTCCATTATACAAACCAGAATATAGCGCATCCTTCAGCTGTACTGAGATCCTTCCGTCCGCATGAGCATATCCCCGCCAGCCTTCTTTCCTCAGACGGAAAAGGGACGCCTTATTATACTCCGCACCAACTATGTGCTCAGAAAAAAACGAACCGCTCAGTGCCCCGCCCCTTAGTATGATGGAACCGCTCAATACGGTATGGTCTGCCAGCCACTCCAGGCTTTCCTCCCTGTCGATCTCCAAAACCGGACTGCCAATTCCATGGATCCGGATCCTCTCCCCGGGAACCGGCAGCACCCCGGGAAACCGATATACCTCATCTTCCCGTTTCATAAGAAGGACAGAAGCATCTAAAAGCAAATTCCCGCTTTCCAGATAATCCTCCCACTCTCTCTGCGATGAGAGAAACACCGCTCCGCGCTCCGCAAGCCCCTGTCTCTTCCTTTCCAGCTGTATCCTGCTTAGTGCCTCATCTGCTGTTTCAGCCAGCTCTGTCTCATACTGGGAAAGGCGGGAAATATCATCCTGTACCTTCCGCAGACTTTCATAAACTTCAGACGAATCCTCAGCTTTTCCTGCACGGAATATTCCCTCCAGAATGATAGCCGCCTCTTTTCCGTCCGGTATGCCTCCCTTAAAGAGTTCACACTCTTTCTGCACCGGACGCAGCTGCTCATACCATTCGGCAAAGCCTCCCTCCGGTTGCAGATACCTCAGAAGTTCATTTCTGCATACCGCTTCATTCTCCTCCATATGCCTGCAAAGCATCTTCATGGAATAAATGCTCTTTTTCGTACCGTCAGCATTGCTCAGTTTTAATAATTCCATGCTGCATTCTCCTTTTCTCTTTACGGCTAGGGCTGATACACTTTCTGATGTTCTGTTTCTCTGCGGTAATTAGGTCCCATCTCTCTTCTGAAAAATCTCTCCCCCGATTCCACAAAGGAAGTCAGCTTTTGCTTCGCGGCATTCCGGGCAGACTCGAACTTCTGCTTGAACAAGGTCCATTTCCCGCTAATATACGGTACTGCGTTATAGGCTATTACATCTCGGATTTTGGCTGCAAACTTCACGATGGTTCTCTTGGCCGGCAGAAGTAATTTATCGCAGATAAAGTTCTCCAGCTCTTCTCCGTCTTTTTCATACTTATCCAGTAAAAATATCACGAGGGCCATGGGAGCCGCCACTGCTGCCATCGCAACACATCCTGACAGCAGCCCACCTGCCATGGCAAGGTAAAATGGAACCCCCACAGCCTCCAGACCACTCCAGACTCCCACTGCGGCAGCGCTGAAGGCATATCCGCCTCCTACTGCCCCTGCAATGAGGCTCCCCAGACCAAGGACAACAGCGCCTACCCCCAGAACCGTGGAGACACCTAAACGGATGATCCGATCAGCCGTACTCTCACAGTATCCTCCATCCTTTATAGCCGAGGCCTGATCCACGCAGCCAGCAGCCTGCCTTCCGGCTGCCCCTGCACATACTTTTATGAGTCCTGCTTTTTCAGTCTCCAGGCTGTCGGAAAGGATATGGTTTCTACGCATTTCACAGAAAATCACGAAGGCGTACGTAACCTCCTGTTCCTTTCGGTTCTTCTCCATAGCTTCCGACAGCTCCCGCACACTTTTATTCTGTGCCAGCCGCTTCCACTCATCCGCAGACAAATCTATTCCTGTCGGCAGACCTGCATATTCCAAAGCCTCTATGGTATCCTCTAAAAGGTGGTTGACATCCAGCTCATCGGGATATTCCAATTCCTCCTCTGCAGCCTTTTCTGCTTCCAGAACCTCATCAAGTACTGCGAAATCCTCTTCGTCCTCAAAGGCATGCCTGACAGATGCTACCTTTCCCCGCATAGCATAATTCCGAATCGCCGATAAAATCTTATAGCATTCCTCATTCGTCAGTTTTTCACTCCCGGCAAGTCCGGAAAGATATTCTCTGGCCTCCATTTCTATATCCGCCGTCTCTGTAAACCGCTGATTCATAAGATGCTGATTTTCCATCTCCTCCCTTAACAACGCACAGTATTCTTCTGCCTCTTCCAATGTGTCACCAAATTCGTTGACAAGCCGTTTTGCCAGGTATTCTTCCCGGTCTATCCCTTGGGCTTTTGCTTCCTCCGCTCCCTGATTGACATCTAAAATCTGCTCCGCCAGTCTTTCAACCATTACCTCTGATAATATCTTATCATTATTCATACGCGCACCTCCCGGAACTGTCTTCATGTACTGTTGTGTAGTATTACTTCTTAATACTATAATACTACTTTTATCAATAATGTCAATCCTTCTTGTGTATTATTCTTTGCTATTACATACAGAGAAGGCGTGTGTCAGCCCAAAGAAAATGAACTAGGGTATGCCTCTTGGTATAACACATTATAGCACAGAAAGCTCCCATCCTCTGTAAAGGATGAAAGCTTTCCTAATAATAACTTACTGATTATATCATTCTCATAATTACTAAATAAACCGCAGCCATTGAGATAACGATCTGTATTATAGTAAACCGGAATACCGTCTGCGTATTGGACCATCCCCAAACCTTCCTCACGTGATCGTGAAGGGGCGTCCGCACATTTTTCAAAATACGTATCTTTAAAAACCTAAGCAGCGACACCTTTAGCAGCCCCAGACCGCCGTCAAGAATCAATACCAGTGCAACCAGCAGGTATAAAAACGGACTCCCTGTCTTGAGTACTGCAATACTGATAAACAGTCCCATGGCTCTGGAACCTGCATCTCCCATCATCAGTTTGCTGGGCGTGGCATTAAACCACAAATACCCCAGGATACAGACCGCGAACAGCAATATCAGATAACTGAAATCATCATTCTTCCCTTTTATAATATCAATAATATAGATGCTGATAATGGTAACCAGCGTCAGGGTTCCTGAAAGACCGTCCACCCCGTCGGAGCAATTAGTCACATTTATGGATGCCCATACCAAGATGACTGTCAGAATTCCAAATAAGACAGCAGGAATTGTAATGGTTGTCCCGGTAATCATAATCTCCACTTTATTAGAATTATAGTTTAAAAACGTTACCGCCACCATAGCCGCAATCACAAAATCCAGAAATCCCTTTTTATATTCTCCCCAGGGCACCTTAGATGCATCATCTAAAAAGCCCATCATCATAGCTGCCACTACTAAAATAATGTAAATGACAAGCTCCCCGCTCAGCCTTGCAAAGATCAGCCCGGATGCGGCAAATACCAATATAAATATGAATCCGGCCCCTCTCGGCTTCCCCGCGGACAACTTACCGTCATGGGCAAAATCCCTTCCTATATCCTTCGGCAGCAAGGGATGAAACTTCGCCGTGCAAAAGCAGGTAGCAAAAAATGCAAAGAGTATGCCCAGAAACATCACTGTCGGTACCGAACCGTTAATAATAAAATTTACCATTTGTTTTTTCCCTTTTTCTTTATTCTCTTTTTGTCAGCACCCTTAATTATAGCCTCCCAAAGAGGAAAAAACAATGCCTTTTTGCTTATCTCCAGAGATAAACATACTATCCGTTTCTCCGTTTTTCCAGTTCCTCGATCTTCCACTGGCATTTCCAAATAATTCTCAGCAGAACAATAAGCAACAGTCCAAAACAAACCGTTGTTCCCCCGAAAATATAGGAACCGGTCTGAACTGCAGCATTGAGTTGAAGAAACACAACTATCACTTCCACTATCATAATGTACGTAAAGAAATTTCTTATTCTTTTATACTGTACCACTCTCGAGGAATCATCGGTATACAGTTCAAATCCCCCGTCTTGGGCATCTTTTCTCAGATAAACCCACTGGCTCCACTGTTCTACCACCTCAATACCGCTGTCCTCCATAAATTCCTTAAAGTCCCGGGCACCGGCAGAAGTACTGGGCATCAGATCAATCTGGTAAATGTACTGTCCCGGTTCACAGGGAACAAAGGTATATACACCCAGGAAGTAATGCTCCAGTGCCCAGCCTTGGTTAACCATCTCATTCAGCCATATCTCTTCTGCATCCTTATCGTAGTACCACTTAAACTTTTTCATTCCCCTTCCCCCATTCTTTTCGCATTGTCCAGCATTTCCTGCAGTCTGTCTACTTCTCTTCCAAATATTTCTTTTCCTGTCTCTGTTATCACATACTCTTTCTTTTTCCTGGACGTCTTATCCTCACTGTACAGCCTCACCCATCCCTTTGTCAGCATAGAGTTAATGGCCCCATATAAGGTTCCGGGGCCTAAACTCACCCTCCCGCAGGTAATATCGGCCACTTCCTGTATAATGCCGTATCCATGTTTGGGACACCTTACAGCTAACAGAATATAATACCAGGCTTCTGTCAGTACAATACCGTTTTCCACACCTATCGTCCTCCAATCTATTGTATATCAAATATATCGTCAATCGATATATTATAATATATCAGCTGACGATATATTTGTCAATAAAATTATAGTTTGTATGCCTAAAGTTCGGAGGTATAGAGTCGGCGAGCAGAGCGTCGCTGACGGACGGTCAAGGGAGGGGGTCTTGGCGCCGAGGACAGGCAGGGACAATACGTAGATCTACTTGCTACTGCGTTTCTCCTCAGCTAACTGCTTAGCCGTTCACTAAGAAGCTCAGGAGAGCCTTCGCTCCTAAGTGACCGCTGGCAGTGGATCTTCGGACGCACTCCGTAGTCTGCGCAGATCTACGTATTGTCCCTGCCTGTCCTCGGCGCCAAGACCCCCTCCCTTGACCTGGTTTACCCTCACTTCAGGCATATGGAAAACGGGGGGAAAGGTCGAGAGTTGTACACTTTTCCTCTTATTTCGCACTATTGTCCGCTCGATGTTTTGGATAAATAGCCAACCCCCTGGAACTTCCCCATACCCAGGTGAGAGGAATTCTGCGGCGGTGGGCTGGCTGGTTCGGGCGGGAGGGAGGGCTTAAGTTCCGGGGACGATTCCGCAGGAGTGACTAGAGAGTCTTAGGCAAAACCGGGATTCCCGCAGGAGATTTTTTCGGCAGTCAGGGCCGAAAAAAAGTGAGCATGGGCAGAGAATGCACATCAAGCATTCTTTGCACATACGAACGGTGCTCCGGCGGGGATTCCGGTTTTGTCTTAGACTCTCTTCGCGACGGAGGTGTCCCCGGAACTTAAGCCTCCCTCCCGCCCGAACCAGCTAGCCCGCTGCCGCGGGAGTCCTCTCACCGTCCCCCTGCCACCTACACCTGCCGTCCTGAATCACCTTGAGCCGAAGTCCAAGCGCTACACCCCTAAATCCCAACTTTACCCCTATTCATCCAACGTCTTCCGCCCCAATCTCACATCCTCCATCAATTCCGCCATATCCTCGGTAAGATGGTTAAACAGATAATTCTTATTCCCCTTATGTGTCCCCATATAAGTATTTCTGATTTCAATATTGGCCGCCTGTATCTCTTCCCTGAGCCCTGCAGCGGACAGCCGGGCTGCCCCCTGTCCGAGGATAATTACCTGTTCTAGGGCATCCGAAGTGGCTACAGTGACCTGGTGTTTTCTACCAATTTCATGCGCCACTTTTTCAATATATTGATCCGCCGTCTCTGCCTCTTTGGTATATACCACATGAATATTATGGTATTTTAATACCTCACCCTGATTCCCCTCTACTTTGTAAGCGTCAAAAACCAGAATCAGTGTATTCTTTTTATATCCTTGATAATTGCACAGAATATCCATAAGTTTGTTTCTGGCTCCCTCAATATTTACTTCTGCCAGCTCTTTCAGCTCGTCCCATGCAAAGATAATATTATACCCGTCGACAAGAAGGTACTCCTTTTGGCTGTCCGGCTTCCTCGGTCTTCTTTCCTTTTCTCCTGCCCCGGAAGGGACATGATTTCGATTCCAGGCAATTTTTTCTCGTTTTATGGGTCCGAACGTACGGACAAAAATCTCCTCCAGTTCCTTTTCATTCTGCCAGCTTTCACGAAAATCGGATCCGGAAGAAACGGATAACTCCGGAGGATACTCCTCTTTTTTTTCCTCCTTTAATCTCCATCCACCATCCACATGCATATATTCGGGTACCTGGTCCCAGGGTACCACAAACCCGGCTCCATGAGAACAGAAGACTGACCCCGTAGGATTCTCAAGATCTGCCTCCGGCTCATATCCAATGGAAGCAATTACCTCCTCTGCATTATGGCATGGTTCGTAGCCTTTCAGACTGCAGAATAATCTTCCGCTTCCTCTGGTATAGGCGATCACTTCTCTCTGGTATCCACCCATGGCGGACACAGGTGCACTGCCCAGAATCACTGCAGAGCCCTCCTCAAGCTCCGGAGGGGAAAAACTGCCGTACATCTTTTGAATATCAGACAGAGCCCGTCCCACCTTGTCAGCGGGCACCTCCAGCCGGAACTCATAGACAGGTTCCAGAAGGATGCCCCTGCCGCTCATTAGACCCTGCCTTACTGCACGGTACGTAGCCTCCCGAAAATCACCGCCCTCTGTATGCTTCTGGTGCGCTTTCCCAGCCACCAGAGTAATTTTCATATCGGTTATCTCTGAGCCGGTGAGCACTCCCTTATGCACTTTTTCCCTCAGATGGGTCAGGACTAATCTCTGCCAGTTTCTGTCCAGCATATCCTCACTGCAGACCGTGTCAAATACAAGCCCTGCACCCGGCTCTAAGGGCTCTAACAGAAGATGAACCTCTGCGTAATGACGGAGAGGCTCAAAGTGTCCGATCCCTTCCACCCGGGTTTCCAGTGTTTCTTTATACACAATACTGCCCTCGCCGAAGGACACTTCTATGCCAAAACGTTCCTGTATCACGCTCTTTAAAATCTCTATCTGTATCTCGCCCATCACTTGGGCCCGTATCTCATCCGTACTCTTTTCCCACACGATATGAAGCTCCGGTTCCTCTTCCTCCAGCTGCCGCAGCTTCAGAAACATACCATGTACATCACATCCCTCAGGAAGAAGAATCTGGTATGTCAGCACAGGCTCCAGAAGAGGTGCTTCTGAAGCGGACTCTATCCCCAGTCCCTGACCGGAATACGTCCGTCCAAGTCCTGTCACTGCACAGACAGAACCCGCTTTCACTTTACTTACTGTCTCATAGCCCGCCCCAGAGTAGATTCTGATCTGATCCACCTTTTCCTCCCATCTTACACCTGACCCATCTTCTCCACCGGCAAGCAGATCCTTAACCTTCAGGCAGCCCCCTGTCAGCTTCATATGAGTCAAACGATTCCCCTGGGGATCTCTGGATATTTTATAAACCTTTGCTCCAAACTCTTCGGGATAAAAAGGGCAGACCATATACTCCTCTAATCCACTCAGAAGTTTGTCTACTCCCTTTATTTTCAGGGCAGATCCGAAATAACAGGGGAAAACTTTTCTCTCGCTTATAAGCTTGGCAGTCTCCCTGGAAGTTATTCTACCGGTTTCCAGGTATCTCTCCAGAGCAGTCTCGTCACACATCGCCAGGTTCTCCATAAATTCTTCCTGGTCCTGAGTCTCTCCAAAATCCAGGCATCTTTCGTCAAGCTTTTCTTTCAATTCCCCCAGAATTTTATCCCTCTCTACCCCATTTTGATCCATTTTGTTCACAAATAGAAAGACCGGTATTCTGTAGTGTTTCAGCAGCCTCCACAGTGTCTGCACGTGTCCCTGGACTCCGTCGGCGCCGCTAATCACAAGGATGGCATAGTCCAGAATCTGAAGCGTCCGCTCCATCTCTGCCGAAAAATCCACATGCCCCGGAGTATCCAGAAGCGCCACTTCTATATCCCCAAGCAGAAATTTTGCCTGTTTCGAGAATATGGTAATGCCCCTGGAACGCTCCAGTTCGTAAGTATCAAGAAAGGCATTCTGGTGATCCACTCTCCCCATCTGCCGAATACTTCCGCTCAGGTACAAAATACTCTCTGCCAGTGTGGTTTTCCCTGCATCCACATGGGCCAGCAGACCGGCACATATATGCTTTTTATGATTTTCTGGTTTATTTTCTGATGCATCGTTCATCGAAAATACCCCTTTCTTATGCTATAATGCCATAGATTATAGCATAAGAAAGGTCATAAGTCGACAACCTATAAAAACGCGTGCCATCAGACACGCGTTTTTAACTCTATTCATCGTAAGTATTTTTTCAGCAGGCGGGTTAAGTCTTTGATATCAACAGGCTTTGCAATATGAGCATTCATGCCGCATTCCATGCACCGTTGGATGTCCTCTGAAAAAGCGTCCGCAGTCATGGCAATGATCGGAACCGTTGACGAATCCGGACGCTCCAGTCCTCTGATTGCCTTTGCAGCCTCATACCCTGCCATATTGGGCATCCGTATATCCATGAGAATGGCATCGTAATATCCCTTGGGTGAATCCCGGAACTTCTTCAGACATATCTGTCCATCCTCCGCCCATTCTAGTTTCGCGCCCAGGTCGGACAGCAGTTCCCTTGTAATCTCCCAATTCAGTTCATTATCCTCAGCAAGCAGGATACGCCGATCAGACAAATTTATATTTTTCTCCAATACCAGGTCTTTTGCTGCATCACCCCCCATATACGGGCGCAAGCCATAAAACAAGGTTGATTTAAACAACGGCTTGGAAATAAAACCGCTGATTCCTGCCTCTCTGGCCTCTGTTTCAAATTCACTCCAGTCGTATGCAGAAATAAGCAGAATAGGGATCTCACTCCCTAAATTACGCCGAATCTCTCTTGCCACCTGAAGGCCGTTCATATCAGGCAGTTTCCAGTCTAATAGAATAATCTGATAATCGTCTCTCTTTTTATGGCGATAGTTTGCCAATTCCACCGCCTTTTCTCCGCTCAGTGTCCATTCTGCCTTAATTCCAATGGAGCGCAGTGCGCCTGCGGCGGTTTTGCATAACAATTCGTCATCGTCAACTACCAGCATATTCCATGGCGGAAGTACCATATCCACCTCTATTGCAGCAGCCTTTTCAAAATCTGCCGTGATATGGAATTCCGTACCTTTTCCAGGTGCGCTCTGTACATCGATAGTTCCTTCCATCGCATCCACAATATATTTTGTGATTGCCATTCCCAAACCGGCCCCCTCGGTTTTATGCACCCTGTTGCCGTCCGCGCGGCTATAAGATTCATATATTTTTTTCAGAAATTCCGGTGACATGCCGATTCCATTATCCTTAACATTAATATGAATTCGCACAAAGTTATCTCCCTTTGGAGATTTTTCCTCTGACAGAGATAGCTGTATAGAGCCTCCCTCAGGTGTATACTTAGTGGCATTAGACAAAAGGTTAAGCAAAATCTGATTCAGACGTACCCCATCGCACCACACATTTTCGGTCAATATATTCTCAATATGTACATCAAAATATTGCGCTTTTGCTTTCACCTGTGGCTGCATAATACTAACAATCCCTTCGGTAACCTCTCTCAAAGAGATCTGCTCTGTTGTTAAAGTCAATTTGCCGCTTTCAATTTTCGACATATCCAATACATCGTTAATTAGCCCTAAGAGATGTTTACTAGACAGTGTGATTTTCCTCAGGCAATTCTTCACCTGTTCCCGGTCATTTATGTGTGCCGTGGCGATTGCAGTCATCCCTACTATTGCATTCATAGGTGTTCGGATATCATGACTCATATTAGCTAGAAATTCACTCTTTGCTTTACTTGCCTCAATGGCCGCCTGACGCGCCTGCCTCAGCTCCTGCAGCTGCATACGAGTCATGGAAAAGTACCGGATAAAAATTAAGGTTAAAAGGATCAGCACAGAAATGCAGGACAGCAGTGTAATGACTATGCGCTGAACACTCAGACTGTTTATAGTCTCGTCCAATACCCCATAAGGCATTACCCCAACTAAATACCATTCAGAATAAGGCAATGGCATACCATAAATTTGCCGGTCCTCACCATTTACTTTAAAAATTGCACTGTACTTTTGATCGCTTTTCAGTGCATTAGCAAACCTTTCAAGCTCCCTCTCTGAGAGTAATTCATTTGTCTCAGAATTATGCTGCTTCTGCAGCAGACGAAAGCATTCCCACAATTCAGTATTAGAATTACGTATTACAAAGCTGCCATCCGGCCGTATAATATGATAATACGTGAGCTGCCCTTCGTCCTCTAAGGAAAGAAAATCGGTGATATAATCCAGAGGAACAGCCGCTATCAGACCGATGCATTCCTCGCCGTTTTGCATCGGATAATCAGCCTCAACTCCAAACAATACCACTTCATTTCCAACTGCATCAACCCCGACAGCAACTCTTTGTTCTCCCTGCTGTAATGCCTCTACAAAGGGGGCGGGATTAATTGGCTGTATGGACTCTCCATAGAGTGTTTCAAAGTTTCCCTCCTTAGAACAAATAGCTAAATAGTCAAATCCTCTCACCTGCGCTCTGTAAACAAGTTCTTCATATTGGCTCTCTCTGTCGTTGTTCTCTGCTGAAACCACAGATGTAATGCCCTCTACCTGAGCAAAGCGCAGTTTAATAACATTTTCAAAATGTCTGGACATTTGCTCATTCATTCCTGCCATATAGATTTCTCCAACTTCGTAAATGGTCTTTTTGCTTTTCCGATTCATATAGACTCCCAGCAGGCCAAAAGCCACTACACTAAAGATCAGAAGTCCAATGAAGCTGCAAAGCAGAAAGTGCGTTGTTGGATTCTTATGTTGTCTTCTGCTCATTGATGCTATTCCTCCCCGTAGGTCTGTTGGCGGTACAGAGAGCTGACCTTTTACGGGTGAGCAGTCTGTCATAGTCTATTTTGTTTCTCATGCTTCGAATATATTTATCCTCTTGTTCTAGGGAGATATCTCTTAGCTCGGCTTTAACCGCATCCGCTGTTTCCAGGAGACATTGGAGCAAAATTGGATTAAAGGTTCCGCATTGTCCTTCCAAAATCATTGTCAATGCTTCGCCATATGTATAAGCTTTCTTATAGCACCGCTCGCTGATTAAGGCATCGTATACATCTGCCAGGGAAACCACCTGGGCTGAAATGGGTATTTCATCCCCCACTAATTTATCCGGATAACCGGTTCCATCATATCTTTCGTGATGCCACCGACAGATTTCAGAAGCCACTTTGACAAGAGGCAGTTCTTGCTGTTCAATGGGTAATTCCGACAGCATTTCCGCACCGATTGCCGCGTGGGTCTTTATCACTTCAAATTCATCCCCGGTAAGGCGCCCAGGCTTATTCAAAATAGTGTCTGAAATTGAAATCATTAGCTTATTATTTCTCTCCTGCTCACTAAATTGTTCTGTAATAATATTTTCGAGGTGATGCTGTCTGGCATACAGAAGCATCGTGTTGGAAATACGGCGATGAACAATTGCGGAATCAAACGGACGGCTGATATAGTCAAAGGCCCCCAAGTCGTAAGCACGTCTTATATTTGCAGGGGAATCATCCGCAGAAATCATAATAACAGCAAGTGTGTCGTTCCAGTGATATCTGTTTATATAGGACAGAACCTCAAACCCATCCATCTCCGGCATCATAATATCCAAAAGAAGAAGCGAAAAATCCATTCTGTGCTGGGATAGAAGCGCTACTGCCGCTGCACCGTTATCTGCCTCCACAACCTCATATTGATCTTTAAGGATATCAGCCAAAAGAGCTCTATTTATTTCTGAATCGTCTACGATTAAGATTTTTTGCTTATCCATTATTCTTTAATCTCTCTCCTGTGATAATACGGTTTTATTATAAATTCATTCTGTGTGGTCTCGCAATAACCATATTGGATAGGTATACATATAGCTGTGGGTTTTTTACTGACAATTTATCCTATACAGAGTATAATAAAATAAGAATGGACAGGAGACAAATTATGGAACCGCAAGAAACCAAGTTCTCATTTATCTATCATGAAATTAAGCAGCTCATTATAAATGGCCAGATTCCTCCCGGTAATCGTCTGCCATCCTCAAGGATGCTGTGTAATCAGTACCATGCAAGCCGCTATACGATTAACCGTGTTCTCGAGGTATTGAAAGATGAAGGATTTATTGATATAAAGCCGCGCCTTGCCCCAATCGTTCTCTCAGGAAAGAGTGCTTCGAGGGCCGGGGACATGGGGTTTGATATATTGAGAAAAAGGGAGAGTATTGTACAGCTATATAAAACCTTTGGGTTACTATTACCGCCCCTTCTGGTTTTTGCCTCCCAGAATTTAAACTTAGAGATAATGCCTCATTATAAACAGGCATTAAAAGCATCACGCCTTGGTCTTTCCAGAGGCGGGTGGAGGCCTTCTTCTAAGTTTATAAAAGAGATATTGGAAATTGGGGGAAACCCCTTGCTTGCTAACCTATTTTCCACCTTTGAGCTTCATAATAATCTAAGTTTTTTTACAGAGGAATGTCCTTACTTTTTAGAAACCTTTCTGGGGCCCTCCCTATCCAATGCAGATGTTCTTGTAGATATTTTGAAAGGAAACGACCCTGCTGTTAAGCATAGACAGTTAGCACATTTATTTCAAACACTTTCCGATTCCATTGCAGCCACTTTGGAGCACTTAGCAGGTATAACCTCTCCATTTCCTGCGCCCTCATCTGCTTCCTTTTTATGGAGACCAACGCGCGGAAAAGACTACTTCTACACAAGAATCGTCAGCGATTTGAACCAGAAAATCGGCAATGGCGAATATCCCTGCGGAACATATCTTCCTTATGAGAAACAATTAGCGCACCAGTACGGGGTCTCTGTATCCACAATCAGAAAAGCATTAGGAGAACTAGCGCAGAGAGGTTTTGTAAAGACATTAAACGCTAAGGGCACTATTGTGATCGAACCGGACGATTCCAGGGTGAATCAGGTGCTTTCTAATCCAAGACGAACAGAAGAGGCACTCCAATACCTTTATGCACTGCAATTGCTGGCATTAATGATCGACTCAGCAGCTTTGATGGCGGCCCCCAAGTTTACTTCAAAAGAATTGGACGAATTATGTGATACATTCGCCCGCCAGGATACCATTTGTATCATTGATATTTTCGAGGCAATTTTAAAACATATTGAATGGAAGCCTCTCCAAACTATATTGACAGAAGCATTCCGCCTTACGGAATGGGGTCACTATATCGCATATTATGACACGAAAAAGCAAGTGCTTCAAAATCTCAACGAACAAATTATTGAAGCAGTTCAGCACCTGCGGGAAGGCAATGCAAGGGCCTTTGCGTCTGGCATTAGAGATTGCTATCGTTATACATTAGAACATGCCAAGAAGTATATGATTAAAAAATACAACTTTCTCCGGGTATCTTCGATTCGGATTCCGGAAATATATTAGGTGTTATCCACACTACACTCGCCACTCAGACCGGTTGCTTTGAATATACGGACATAAATCAATGTCCGCTGGATGGTTTCCAACACGATCCGGTAAAGCACCTGTACCCGGATAAAGTGGATTTTACAGGAGCCGGTGTTGCTCTTGTAGTTGGAGCAGACGAAATGGTTCTGGATGTCGTCCTTGTAGGTCTTGCAGGTACAGAGGTACAGCTTGGCCCCGCAGTCGGCGCAGTAAAGAAGCCCGGAAAAGATACTAATTCTATGTCAGCTTCCAATTCTGGCTCTTTGTCTGTAACTTCACCATACGAGCGTAGAGGCCGTTTTGTTCCAGCAATGTTTTCGGCGCGCCTTCTTCAGCCACTGTCCCTTCCGAAAGCACCACGATCTTGTCAGCTCCGGCCACGGTGCGCATCCGGTGGGCGATCACCAGTACGGTCTTATCTGCAATCAGGCGGGAAAGGGCCGTTTGAATCAAGGTTTCATTCTCCACATCAAGGGAAGCGGTTGCTTCATCCAAAAGAATAATCGGCGCGTTTTTCAGGAAAGCTCGAGCGATGGAAATTCGTTGCCGCTCCCCGCCGGAAAGCTCGCAGCCGTTTTCCCCAATGTTGGTATGCCAGCCTTCCGGCAGCTTTTCGGCAAATTCATCCACATTGGCAAGTTTTGCAGCGGCTAAAACCTGTTCATCAGTAGCGTCCTTATTCCCAATTCGTATATTTTCCAGAATGGTATTGTCAAACAGGGTAACATCCTGAAACACAATAGAGAACAGGGAAAGCAGCGCCTCCGGGTCAATTTTGGAAATATCCATGCCTCCCACGGAAATCCTTCCTTGGCTCACATCCCAAAACCTTGCCGCCAGCCGCGACACCGTAGTCTTGCCGCCGCCGGAAGGCCCAACCAAAGCCGTGACTTCGCCCTGTTTTGCAGTAAAGGAAACATCCCTTAGTACGGTTTCTCCCGTGTTGTAGGCAAATCCTACATGGTCAAATGTAATATCATAGCCTTTGTTGAAAAGCCTGTTCTCTCCCTGCTGAATCGGATGAGCGAGGATTTCATTCATGCGGGCGATGTTAGTACGGGTGCTGATGACCGCCGCCAGATTTTGCAGCGCCCCTTGCAGCGGATCATAAAGCCGTGAGACAACCAGCAGAAACAGGAAGAAGGTCAACACATTGAGGCTGCCTCCTATAAGCAGGACAGATCCTATCAGTGCAACAGTGGCAATTCCCAGCTTTAATACCAATGACGCGGACACCACAAAGGCAGCCAGCCCGAACTCATTTAGAATGGAGCGGTGTTCCACGGCGCGAATTTTCTTTTCCAAGCCTTTCAGGTATTCCTGTTCGGCATTGTTGGCCTTCAGGTCACGCACTGTTTCAATGCACTCCTGAATCCCGTCCGCACAGGCCATCTTTACATCCATGGCTTTCTGATTGAGACGTTCCTGCACATTTGCGGAGAAGCCTACAATGGCAAAGGCCACAGGCAGTACCCACAGCGCCGCTAATGCCATGCGCCAGTCGAACACCAAAAGACTGATGGAAATTAAAACAGTGGAGATGATGGAGCCTGCCAGTTCGGGAATGAAGTGGGAAAAGCTCTGCTCCAAAAAGGTGCAGTCGGCCATGATGGTGCTGGTGAGGTCTGCCAAATCCTTTTTTCCGAAGAAGGACAGCGGGATCTTCCGCAGCCGTTCAGCCAGCGTAATTCGCCGCACACCGCTTTCCCTATAGGTGGCAAAGTAAGTGGCGTTATACTGAATGTAAGTAGTGAGCAAGATCAAGCCAATGCACACCACACAGCCCACGATGTAAAAGATAAGTTTTTCACCCGGAACGCCGTCATTCATCAAATCGCCCACTAAAAAATACAGCAGGCCCACCGGGAACATAAAGGAAAGGTTTTGCAGCACACAGGCCAGACAGCCTTTCACCAAATCCTTGGCCCCCTGCTGGGAGAGGGCATATCGTTTTTGCAGCCATTTTATCATGTTTATTGTACCTCCTTTGCAACCTTCCACTGAACGGAAGTTTCATAGTCCTGCCACATGCGGCTAAAAATACCACCTTTTTCCAGTAATTCCCGGCTCTTGCCGCTCTCTGTGATCTGTCCGTCCTCGACGACATAGATTTTGTCTACGCCAGCCACGGTAGAGAGCCGGTGGGCAATCATAATCACCGTTTTCCCCTCGGACAACTTAGAGAAGGCGGACTGCACGCGGGATTCATTATCCGGGTCGGCAAAGGCGGTCGCCTCGTCAAGAATAACGATAGGCGCATTTTTCAGCATAACGCGGGCGATGGAAATCCGCTGCTGTTCGCCCCCTGAAAGGTAAACACCCTTTGTGCCAATCACGGTGTCCGCACCTTGGGGCAGCTTTTCCAGAATATCGTCGCACTGGGCGTTGTGGAGTGCAGCCATGATTTCTTGCCGGGTGGCATCCGGCTTACCCATGCGCACATTTTCCAAAATCGAGGCTTTGATAAGGCGGCTGTTTTGGAATACAAAAGAGACGGTATTCATAAGTTCCTCTTTCGGAATTTTCTTCACATCCACGCTACCTATTTTTACAATGCCGCTCTGCGGGTCAAAGAACCGGCAGATTAAATTGGCAAGAGTGGTCTTGCCCCCGCCGGAAGGCCCCACAAAGGCCACTGTCTGCCCTGTGGGAATCGAAAGTGAAATATCCTTGATGACCTCATTTTTTCCATCATAGCTGAAATGAATATGACTAAGTTGTACCGAAGCATCTTTGGGGCACTCGGGCTTCTCTGGCTCCGCAAGGGGCCTGAGATTCAGCACGCTGTCAATCCGCTGCAAAGCGTCGTCCACAATCATGGCGTTTTCGCTCTGGAACATGATACGGGTGAGGGTGACGGAAATGATGGGCGTAATGATAATATAAAACATCAAATCCAGCAGAAACTCCTTGGTAACGCCGCCTTGGGTAAAAATCAGTCCACCGGCAATCAGCGCGGCAAAGACTCCATTGATAGCCGCCGTGTAGAGCATCATGGGCGCACGAAGCTCCTTGGTATAGGCAATCACCCACGCTTTATACCTGTCAATGGAATCTTTGAACTTTTTGAAAGAGAAGATGGTCTGCCCGAAGGTTTTAACCACGGGAATCCCTCGTACATACTCCACCGCTTCATTGGACATATCATCAAGGGCGTTTTGATATTCTTTCATTTTTTCCTGCATCCGCTGTCCGGTCATCGCCATCATTATTAAAAATCCCAGTACAACCGGAACGAGGCTCAAAAGTCCCAGCCGCCAGTCGAACACCAGCAGCAGGATAAAAAGGCCGCAGGGCGTGGCGATAGCGTTGGCGCGGTCAGGAAGCTGATGGGCTAGATAGGTTTCGGTGGCAGCGCTGGATTCGTTGACAATCTTGCGCAGCCTTCCGCTGCCGAACTGCTCTGCAAATCCCAGCGGCAGCCTAACAATATGCTCCATAGTTTTAAGGCGCAGGTTGGTGGCAATACGGAACGCCCCTTTGTGAGAACACATCAGTCCCGCAATGTAGACCAAAACTGCGATTACCGCAAACAGTACCGCCATCCATCCATTATGGGTCAGATTTTGCGCACGGCTAAAGTCCGGCGCAGCCTTAAACACTTCCCGAATAACCTTCCAGATAAAGTAGAAGGGCACTAACGCAATAAAGGCGCTAATGGCTGAAAGCACCCAGGAAGCGTAGGTCAGATATTTGTGGTTGCCTGCAATCTGTAGCAGGCGTGACAGATTGGATTGTTTTTTCAAAGAAGATTCCTCCTATCTTTTATTTATGATAAAGAGAACACGAGTGTGTTCTTCTTATATCCTCGTAAGTTAGTCACCACTAACCAACGGATAAAAATTATAGGACGCTACTGCCCCATAATTTTCATCCATCCGGCTGTATAAAAGGCTCGCATTTCCTTCACATAGTTTTCTGCGTTTTGAAGCGGCATCTCGTGGATTATCAGTTCAAAAAAGGTGTGAAACATGCCGGTAATCAGAATATGCTCCAGCGTAGGGTCAATTTGCGGGGCAGGCCGCCCCAATTCTTTCAAAACCTTTAGATAGGCGTGGGTGCCTTCAACCTCAATTTCCACCATTACATCAACAAGGCCGGAAAACTTTGTACCTTCCGCACAACAGAGAATCAGTTTACATTCCTCTAAATGTTCATAGGCATAGTGGATCATATCAAACATACAAGCGCCGGAAATATCGCTCATCACTTCCGGCTGTCGCTCGTGGGGAAGATCGGCAAATTCCTTCTGTGCTTTTTGAAAGCAGTTAAGCAGATACGCATAATGCTCACCTACCAAAGCCTCGAATAGTTCTTCTTTGCTTTTGTAATAGCCATAAAAGGCTCCCGTAGTCATGCCGACAGATTTGACGATATTCCGCAGGGAAGCATCCTTGTAGCCCTTTTCTAAAAACTCTGCTTTTGCTGCCTGATGGATTCGGTTTAAGGTTGTCAAATTTCCATTTATTTTACGCGCCCCCCAACATAACACTGTTATATATCACTGTTATATTATGGCCTGAAAAGTAGATTTTGTCAAGAGGAAAGATAGTCAAAAAAGTGTTTTATGTTGTCAGACATTAAGTATAACTTTTATTGCAGCAAGAAAGGTGTAACAGCATAGTTGCTATGCTGTTACACCTTTTGCAGAAAAAGATACGAAGTTATCCCCCAAGCTCGCCACCTCCGGTAACGATTGCTCATCCTACGGACGCTGTAAAATTTTCAGTAAACAAAAGAAAAACTCTATGCAAATGGTTTACCCATTCACATAGAGTTTTCTTATTTCCCGTTCACTTGGCATAGGTCAGTATTTTGCAATACTTCTTTATACTCCTCTGCCATTTTTCCCGCCTCTTTCTTTATCTGTTTCCTGCTGATCGCTTTCCTCTCACTCCAGCCCTTGTATCACATCCCAGACTTCTTCATCAAATACTCTGTCTTTATATAAAAACTTCTTATCTTCCTCCGTGATTTTCCGAACCACCCTGCAGGGATTTCCCACGGCAACCACCCAGTCCGGAATATCCTTAGAAACAACACTTCCTGCACCAATGACAGTATTGCTTCCGATATGTACCCCGGGGAGAATAACAGTATTGCCACCAATCCATACATTATCCCCAATGGTAACTTCAATTCCATATTCATACAGGGTATTCCTTGCTGTGGGGTGCACCGGATGTCCGGCCGTATAAATTGCCACATTCGGAGCCATCTGACAATTATCCCCAATGGTCACCTTTGCCACATCTATAATCGTGCAGTTATAGTTTGCGAAGAAGTTTTTCCCAACCTCAATGTGAGTGCCATAATCACAATAAAACGGGGGATTGATGTATGCATGTTCAGATTTGCCCAGTAACTCCTTTACAATTCTTCCGATTTCTTCAAAATCTGAGGGGTCTGCAGTATTCAGCCTGTGCAGAATTTTTCTGCAAACCTTCTGTTCCTCCATGACGGATTCATCTGCAATATAAGCCATCCCAAGATCTCTTCGTTCCCCATTGTTCAATCGTTTGTCCTCCTTATCCTTGCTATTTCCTACCAGTCTTACATAGAACAGACAGCACCTTCATTCTATCACAATAATGGACTAAAAGCACTTTTGATTTGTTACGCTATCTTTTAAATGGATCAACTCCAGCTTTCTATTCACATTGGTTTTGCGGTAAAGACTCTGCAAGTGTTTTTTTAGTGTTGACTCGCTGATAAAGAGTCTGTTAGCCAGCGTCTGATTATTCTCTTCAGAGGATAACGCTAAGAAGATTTCTAATTCCCTCATTGTTAATCCGTACTCGGAAGAAAAAGCAATTGCACGATGCTTAGACTTTTCCTCCATAGAATCCGTCTTCGCCTGCTCCTGATAGAAACGACTATTGATATGTTTGGAGAGCGACTTTAAAAGAAACATATCATTTTCTCCAAAATCATTCATATCATTTGCCCGGTAAAGGCTCAGTACACCCAGAGGAATACCCTTATGTACAAGGTTGGAATAGACAGAATATTTAAGATTATAGGGAAGATAGCATTTCTGATATATTATATTATTTCTGCGTTCTTCTTCTGAGAGCAAATCTGTTATACGAAATACATCACTTTCTGACTCATCACACATCCATTTACTCAAATCGTTTTGCTCCAGCTGCAGATACAAGCGCTCTACCGGTGTATAGGTTTCAGGATAGCAGACAGGACTGCAGAGGCTTTTATATCCGTCTGAAGTTTTGCATGTAAGAAAGCTTGCAAAGGTGCAGGGAATCAAAGCCTGGATCCCCTTTAACACGCAATTTTTCATTTCATCAAACTGTTGCTTACTATAAATAGAATAAACGATATTATTATATTGAATGAAATCGTTTCTGTTCATGTGAAAACCATCCCCTTATCCTTCATGAATACTTATAATTATACTTCCTGTAATATCATTTTGCAACAATATGGAGAAGACCGGAACCAGAAAAGGAGTAGGGGTATCCTCTTTTGCTCTTTTTCTGGACAGTACGTACCATATACAACTCAATGTTCATATTATACAATAACTTTAACAAAATCAATGCATTGTATGTTAAAAACATTATATAGGAGGTATGTATTATGATAATTGGTTGCCCAACGGAAGTAAAAGCCGGTGAGACCAGAGTTGCGTTAACCCCTCAGTGGAGTAAAACACTGACGGAACATGGCCACACAGTTATGGTACAGACACAGGCAGGCACAAAGGCGGGATTTACCGACGAGGATTACAAAAACGCCGGCGCCTTAATCAAAGAATGTATAGAAGATATCTACGACAAGGCTGAATTTGTAGTAAAAGCAAAAGAGTTAAAGCCCCAGGAATATGGACTACTAAAAAAGGATCAGATCGTCATGTCATGGTTCCATCTGGCAGAAGATGTTGATTTCGATATGCTTCATTCCATGCTGGACGCAGGTACTATCGGAATTGGAATGGAACTGATTAAACTTCCTGACGGGACTCGTCCTACTATTAAACCCATGAGCGAGATTGCTGGTTCTCTGGCAATGCTTGAAGCTATTAAATACGGACTTGTAGATCACGGCGGAAGCGGAACTCTGTTTAGAAAACTGTCCGGACTGCCGGCCCCAAAAGTATTAATTTTAGGCGGCGGACATGCCGGCTTAAATGCAGCTGAGATAGCTTTGGGTCTTGGCCTCCAGGTTACCATTGTAGAAAATTACTGGAAGCGTATTGCTGAGCTGCGCTATATGCTCCCCGCTGCAGAGGTTGTCTGCTGGGAGGATAGTACTGTATATAACTTAATTTCCAATACTGATGTGCTGCTGAATACCATCTATGCCATCCCAAATCAGCCCTGTCTCATCAGCCGAGAAGTAGTTCGGGGCATGAAAAAAGATGCTGTAATCATTGATATTGTTGGAAATGGAATTATTGAGACCATGCACTATACAACTTTGCTTGATCCCACCTATTACGAAGAGGGTATCCTCCATTACAATGTGGCCAATATGCCGGCGCTCTGTCCAAAGACTGCCACAAAAGCTCTGCTTATGGCTTCCGGCCCATATATTCTTGCTATTGCAGATAAGGGACTGAAAAGAGCCTGTGCAGAGGATCCGGCCCTGTTCCAGTCCGTATGTACTCTAAATGGAAAAATTGTCCATGATGAAGTTGCCCGCAATCACAATCTTCCATGCACACCTTTTAATCTCGGCATGCTGGATTAATTCCGGAGAAAGGAGCCATGGTATATGGATAAAAGGGACAAACCAAAAGCGCCTCCCCGCAAGCCTCATATATGGGAAATTATTCTCGCAATGGTTATTCTAATTGGAGTTCTTGTATACAGTGTAGCAGTGCTTGGAATTGATGTCCATATTCCATTTATTGTTGTAGCTGCTCTCACTGCGCTGATAGCAATACGGATGGGATATACCTGGCAGGAACTGGAAAATTCTATACTAAAGTCAATTGCTTCTGTCATGCAGGCGGTACTAATCCTCATTATGGTGGGCATGGTAATCGGTTCCTGGATCCAGGGCGGTATTGTTCCCTCCCTGGTTTATTACGGACTGCAGATGATTCATCCCCAGGTCTTCCTGGTAGCTATTTTCCTGGTAGGTTCGCTGTGTTCCATAGCCACGGGAAGTTCCTGGACCATGATCGGAACACTTGGGGTTGCCGCCATTGGTATCAGTGAAGGAATGGGGATTCCTTTGCCTCTGACAGCAGGAATTGTCATCGGTGCGGGGTATTTCGGTGACAAGCTGTCGCCACTCTCTGATACTCCGAACCTGCATTGTGCCATTGCCCGGGTTAATCTATTTGAACACTGTAAAAACGTATTCAAATATACGATACCTTCTTTCTTGCTTGCGCTTCTAATGTGTTTTATATGCAGCCGGATTTATGCCCCCCGCAGTACCGGAGGAATGTCCTCCATTGCAGAGATAACGGAGACGCTTCATGACTCTTTTGTAATCCACCCGCTCCTGATTCTCCCTGTACTGATGGTATTTTTAATGATTGCCCTCAAGATTCCGGCAATACCGGGCATCTTACTGATGGCAGTCGTGGGTTCACTGTGTGCAATGATTGTGCAGGGTGCAAATCTACATGATACTCTAACCGTACTTCTCTATGGCTACAGCGGGGATACGGGAAGTGAAATTGTGGACAGCCTGGTCACCAGAGGCGGTATGGATTCCATGATGTATATCACCTCTCTTATCCTCTGTGTCAGCGCTTATGGCGGTGTAATAGATGTAACACGCATTCTTCATGTTTTGGTTGAAAAGCTCCTGGGCAGGGTGAACTCCCCATCCGGAATTATGATTTCAACAGCACTGTGTGGTTTTATACTAAATATTATTGCTGTGGATAATTATGTATCAGCTGTTATGACAGGAAACATGCTGCGTGAAAAGTTTATAAGGAGAGGCCTTTCCCCTCTTAATCTATCCAGATGTCTTGCAGAAAGCTGTGCCATAACATCACCCTTAATTCCTTGGAACACCTGTGGGATTACCATGCTGGGGATGCTGGGAATACCTGTACTGAAATATGCCCCCTTTGCGTTCCTGCTTTACATTCCACCGATTATGGTAATTGTCATAAGTCTGCTGAAAAAAGGAATTATCTATCTAACACCGGAAGAGCAGGCAGAACTCTTAAAAAATGATAGCGCTGCCTAACAGTTTTTAAAAAGGAGGTGCCCTGTCTATAGGGCATCTCCTTTTTTATCAAATATACTCGGGCTTTGAATGCAATATAAAACTCTGAAAAGAAAACTATTAATATGCTGAAATTACAAAAACCTCCCAGAATAAATATCCTGGGAGGTTATATAGCATACATAGATGCTGATAAACATATAAAGTTGTCCAAAGATTATCTCTTGGAGAACTGGGGTGCACGACGAGCCGCTTTGAGACCGTATTTCTTTCTCTCTTTCATTCTCGGATCTCTTGTCAGATATCCGGCTTTTTTGAGAACTGGTCTGAAATCATCGTCTGCCTGAAGCAGTGCTCTGGCAATTCCGTGACGGATTGCACCAGCCTGTCCGGTGTAACCGCCGCCATGAACATTTACTAATACATCAAACTTATCAGCTGTCTCTGTTGCCACTAATGGCTGACGAACGATAACTTTTAATGTCTCTAATCCTAAATACTCATCAATATCTCTTTTATTAATTGTAATCTTACCTGTTCCAGGTACTAAATATACTCTTGCGATAGATTTTTTTCTTCTTCCGGTTCCGTAGAATTTTGAATTAGCCAATGTTTTTTACCTCCTACTAAAATGTTAATACTTCTGGTTTCTGAGCTTCATGCTTGTGCTCCGGTCCAGCGTATACGTGAAGTTTACCGATCATTGCTCTTCCTAAAGGTCCCTTGGGAAGCATACCCTTAACTGCAAGCTCGATTACTTTTTCAGGTTTCTTTGCTAACATTTCTCTTAATGTAGTTTCTTTCATTCCGCCTACATAGTCTGAATGGTGGTAATAAACTTTCTGATCTAATTTTTTACCTGTAACATTGATCTTGTCAGCGTTTACAACGATTACATAATCGCCTGTATCGATATGAGGAGTATAGATTGGTTTATTCTTTCCTCTTAATACCTTAGCAATTTCAGATGCGAGACGGCCTAATGTCTGTCCATCAGCGTCTACTACATACCATTTTCTTTCAACCTTATCTGGATTAGCCATATAACTGTTCATGGTTTTACCTCCTGTTTTACATATGGATTCAATAATTTTCTAACTTAAAATCTATAATGTAAAATACCTTCGCCGGGGCAGGGACCGGGTATTTTCGCACTACGTCACATTGAAATATTATATTATACTCACCCACGTGTGTCAACAGGTTTTTTGTTTTTTTGCCACATTTTCTGCTAAATTTACCCAGAGAGACCTGTGAGGTGCCCCTGTTCCAGGTCAGCAAGGTGATATCATAACCTGTCTGGGATTTTCAGCCTCTGGTTTCGTCACTAAAATAACGTACTCCAACCAATGTCAGCCCCCGGGCAGGCGCTGTATTGCCGGCCATCTTCCGGTCCCGGGCCTCAAGTATCTCCTTTACATACTCCGGCGGATACTTTCCGCATCCCACTTCCATCAGAGTTCCTGCAATAATACGCACCATATTATAGAGGAATCCCATTCCTGTCACCCGGATAATAATCTCATCTCCGTTCTTTTGTATGGTCAGACCGGTAACATTGCGCACTGTAGTTTTCACCTGTGCGCCGGTACCGCAGAAGCTTTTAAAGTCATGCTCACCAATGAGATGTTCTGCTGCTTTTCTCATCTGTTCCACATCCAGGGGAACATACGTAAAATGAGAATAAAACCGTTCCGTTGGTATCGGAAACCTCCGGTTGAGGATTCGGTACTCATACGTCTTTTCACTTTTCTGGTATCTGGGATGAAAATCCAGAGGGACTTCCTTTGATTCCTGAATCCGGATATCCTCAGGCAGTCTCTGATTCAGTGCGTAGGAAACCTTCTCCCCCGGCATTCTGCTGTTAGTATCAAATACCGCTGCATTTCCCAGGGCGTGTACCCCCGCATCTGTCCGGCTGGCTCCCAAGACAGAGACAGGCTCTTTCAGCAGTTCACTCAGATGCCGCTCCAAGACCTCCTGTATGGTAACCCCGTTAGGCTGTACCTGCCATCCGCAGTACTTGGTCCCGTCGTATGCGACTACAATCATAACACGCTTCATAAACTACCTCCCCAGGATCCGGATTACTATACTCCCCGCCAGATAGAGAAGCATAATTCCGTATGCGGCCAGATCCCTGGATGCATATCTTAGCGGTTTCATCTGCGTTCTGCCCTCGCCCCCGTGGTAGCATCTGGCTTCCATAGCCATGGCCAGATCATTGGCCCGGCGGAACGCCGAGATAAACAGGGGGACCAGGAGGGGAATCAGCGCCTTTGCCTTCTTGATCAGGTTTCCGCTCTCAAAGTCTGCCCCTCTGGCAATCTGCGCCTTCATGATCTTGTCCGTCTCCTCCATAAGGATGGGAATAAAGCGCAGGGCAATGGACATCATCATGGCAATCTCGTGAACAGGGACCTTAATCTTTGCAAGCGGCCTCATAAGCTTCTCCAGTCCGTCTGTCAGCTGGTTAGGCGTCGTTGTAAGTGTCATGACAGAAGAGCCGATAATCAGATAAATCAGCCGTATTGCCATCTTTCCCGCCTGCAGACACCCTGCATCTGTTATTTTAAAGATCCAGAACTGCACCAGGATGTTTCCCGGTGTAAGAAACAGATTAAAAGCTACTGTAATCAAAAGAATCATAAAGATGGGCTTAAGCCCCTTTACCATAAATCCAAAGGGCACCTTGGATATTAGAATCATTGCCCCTAAAAATGCAGTAGCCAGCACATATCCCTCCCACTTGTTGGAGACAAAAAGGGATACCAGAAAAATCAGTGTTCCGATAAATTTTACCCGGGGATCCAATCTGTGCAGAATGGAATCTGCGGGATAATATTGTCCAATTGTTATATCTCTTATCATAATGATCTACTTTCCCAACGCCTTTAATATACTTACCCGGGCTTCTTCCACCGTGGTCGCCGTTTCATCTACCGGTATGCCCTTTTCCTTCAGTGCATGCATAATATAGGTGATCTGGGGGGCTGCAAGCCCCATTCCCTCCAATTCTCTGTAATGGGAAAATACTTCCTTGGGCGCATCATCAAATGCAACCTTCCCCTTGTTCATAACAATAATCCGTTCGACATATTTGGCTATGTCTTCCATGCTGTGGGACACCAGAATAATAGTAATCCCCCGCACACTGTGGAGTTCCGCAATCTGATCCAGAATCTCATCTCTGCCTCTGGGATCCAGTCCGGCCGTGGGTTCGTCCAGAACCAGTACATCCGGGTTCATTGCCAGAACCCCCGCGATGGCGGCCCTCCGTTTCTGTCCTCCGGACAGTTCAAAGGGAGAACTGCTGTAGAATTCCTCCCCCAGACCAACCTGGGCAAGCGCCTCTTTTGCCCTTTCTTTTGCCTCATCCGGGGACAGCCCCTGATTCTTGGGCCCAAAACAGACATCTTCCAGCACACTCTCCTCAAACAGCTGATGCTCCGGGTACTGAAAAACCAGTCCCACATGGCTTCTCAGAGCCTTCAGAGGGTAATTCTCCCCCCATATATTTTCCCCGTTGTAGAGTACAAGTCCTCCCGTAGGTTTCATCAGACCGTTAAAATGCTGAATCAAGGTCGACTTTCCGCTGCCTGTATGACCGATAATTCCCACAAACTGCCCGTCCCGTATCTCCAGATTCACATCCTCCAGGGCATGCATCTCATATACAGTTCCCGGACTGTAGGTATAGGTTACATGTTCTAACTTAATTGACATATCGCATTCACCAACTCATCTATTGTTAAAATTCCTTCTGGTATCTGAAGCCCCGACGTTCTCAGTTCATGGGCAAGAAGCGTGACCTGGGGGACATCCAGACGGTAACTTTTTAATGTATCTACCTGGGAAAATATCTCTCTTGGAGTCCCCTGCATTACAATACTTCCCCGGTCCATAACGATAACCCGGTCAGCAAAGATTACCTCTTCCATATAGTGGGTAATCAGTATTACAGTAACCCCTTCTTTTTTATTAAGTTCTCTGACTGCCTGCAAAACTTCCTTTCTCCCGTTGGGATCCAGCATCGCCGTAGGCTCGTCCAGAACAATACATTTTGGCCGCATAGCCACCACTCCGGCGATGGCCACTCTCTGCTTCTGCCCTCCAGACAGCTTATTCGGCGAATGATGACGGTAAGCAGTCATCCCCACTGCACGCAGACTTTCATCTACCCGTCTCCAGATATCTTCTGTGGGAACTCCCATATTTTCCGGTCCAAAGCCTACATCTTCTTCTACAACCGTCCCGATAATCTGGTTATCCGGATTCTGAAATACCATGCCTGCTTTCTGACGAATCCTCCAGAGTTCCTCTTCATTCTCTGTACTCATGTGATCCACCCATACCGTTCCCTCCGTGGGTATAAGCAGGCCGTTTATATGTTTTGCAAGAGTAGATTTGCCGGAGCCGTTGTGTCCCAGAACAGCAATAAACTGCCCAGCCTCAACATCCAGATCCACCTGGTCAATGGCTCTGCTTGTCTCCTCTACTTTGCCCTCATCGTTATATTTCAAATACTCAAACACCAGTTTGCTGGCTTTTATAATACCCATAGTAATTCCTCTTCTGCTTCTAGGATAAACTTCACTTTATTGTATCCGATTTGCTCTCCCTTTACAAGTAATTTGCACATTCACTGCAATGATTCCCAGGCTGACACAGGCGAGTGCTGCCATATTTTTAAGGGTAAACGCATTTTCCCCAAGAAATACAGAAGATAATAAAATACCGAATACAGGGATCGTAAACCCATATATAGATACCTGCCCAACGGTATTATATTTTAACAAAAGGGTCCATACGGAAAATGCGGCGCTGGAGATAAACGCCATATAGACCAATAACAGGATACCCGGAAGAGTAAATTGCTTTACCTCCCCGCCCAGCACCAGACCGATCCCTATCAGCACCAGCCCCCCTGTTAACAGCTGATACGCCGTGATAGTAAACGAGTTATCCCTGTGGGCAAAGGTTTTTACGTACACTGCTGCCATGCCGTAGGCCAGACAGGAGATGAGCATAAATCCTTCCCCGGAAAAGGAAAACCCGCCTCCCAGACCGCCTTTTGAGTAATTTATTATTACAACGCCTGCAAATCCCAAAATACAGCCGAATCCCTTTTTCAGATTCATCTTTTCGTTCCTGATAAAAAAATGTGCCAAAAGAATGGAAAAGAAAGAATTGGACGCAGATAAAATAGCGCCTTTTACCCCGGTAATGTTAGCAAGGGCAAGATAAAAAAATACGTACTGCATTGTTGTCTGTATCAGTCCCAGTACCACAACCTTGCCCCAAATCTCTTTTTTGGGAAGGGGCAGCTTTCGGGCGGAGACTCCAGCTATCAGCCATGTCATCCCCCCTGCCAGGGTAAAACGATATCCAGCAAAAAGTATCTGGCTCCCTGTGTCATCTCCCGCAATCTGAAACAGCCTGTACCCATTTTTTACACAGGGGTATGCGCTTCCCCACAGCAGTGTGCAGAACAGAGCCAGAAAACAGATCACCCAAGGCTTTGTCAGGATGTCAGTATTTCTTTTTTCCATAGTTCCCCCTCTTTCGTAAATCCAAGTTTCCGGGCCAGCGCCTCAGAGGCCTGATTCCTTCTGTCAATACGACAGAAAAGCTCCTTTATCTCCCGATCCCGGGCAGCCTCTATCGCGATCCGGCAGGCTTCCCAGCCATATCCCTGCCCTTGAAAGGAAGGTCCTATCATATATCCCATTTCTATTCCCATGATTCCATCTTCCTCCTGCCGGCCGGGTTCGAATCCCACCTGGCCTATAATCTCTCCCGTATCTTTTTTTATTACAGTCCAAAATCCCATATCGCACAAATGATACATATATTCTCTGTAGGAAGGAAATGCCTCCAGTTCTTCTTCCTCACTTTCCTTCATCCGGCATCCCCAGTCCGCCACTTCGGGCTCCTGATACATCTTCCACAGGACAGGGATGTCTGCTTCTGTCATCTCCCTGACAGTTACCCTTCACGTTTCCCCGATAACCACTGGCTCCTTCCGGCTTCTGCGATATACTTTTTCCATAAAACCGCCGTCAATTTCTTCATACCCTTCCACAATGATCTCAGCAGTACTCAGATCCTGTTCTCCTGAGTCAGGGTTATAGTATCCCACACAGCAGATCCCGGCGGCTTTGGCAGCCCGGCATCCATTTGTGGAATCCTCCACAACAATACATTCATCTGGCGAAAGTCCCAGCAGCTTTGCAGTCCTCAGAAAGATATCAGGTGCAGGCTTGGGATTCCTGACACTCTCACCGCTGCAGATCACATGAAAATATGGCTCCAGTTCCAGAGACCGGACCACATCCCGAATATAAGGTTCCGGCGACGAGGACGCTATGGCCAGCCGGTATCCTGCTTGCTTAAGACGCCCCAGGAGTTCCGGCACTCCCTCAATTAGAGGATATCCTCTCTCCTTCATCACCTTCCACTTGATCGCTTCATGCTCTTCCATCAGCTTTCTGTCATCCTTGTCCACTCCATAGGCCTCACTGAGTAGATTCATGAGAAATCCGGCGGTGGATCCAATGCACGGTTTATAGATCTCATAGGAAAGATCAACTTTTCTCTCCTTCATTGTCATTTTCCAAATTTCGTAGTGAACCGGCTCCGAATTAATCAGAACTCCGTCCATATCAAATATAATCCCTTTCAGCATACATTCTCTCCTGCAGTTTCTTCTATAAATAAAACCGCTTTTCCTCTGTTTTCTCCAGAGGAAAAGCGGCCTTTTTAATTTCTCACTGTCACTCTACGGTTTCACAATCCTTCTTCTCTTCCAGAATAGAATCCATAAGCTCCCAGATCTCGTCTCTTCCCTGTTTTGTCGCAGAAGAAAACGGAATAATCTGGGTTCCCGGAACCAGTTCCAGTCCCTGGCGTAACATTTTAATATGCTTTTGTATCTGGCTTCTCTTTAATTTATCCAGCTTAGTGGCAATGATAATCGGCTGATACCCGTTGTAACGAATCCACTCGTACATGGTTTTATCGTTCTTAGAAGGCTCGTGCCGGATATCTATCAGCAGAAAAACCGCTTTCAGCATCTTTGAGCCATGCAGATACCGTTCAATCAGATGCCCCCATTTTTCTTTCTCAGCCTGGGACACCTTCGCATATCCATACCCAGGAAGGTCCACCAGGTACATACTCTCGTTTACATTATAGAAATTAATGGTCTGTGTCTTACCCGGCTGGGAACTGGTTCTGGCCAGTGCCTTCCGGTTCATCAGCGCATTAATCAAAGATGATTTTCCCACATTGGACTTCCCGGCAAACGCTATTTCCGGGCGGTCATTTTCAGGCAGAGTGCTCGTCACACCGCACACAATATCCAGGGATACATTTTTTATTACCATTTTTTCCTCCGTTTTCCGGACTGCTAGTCTTCTTTTCCTGCCAGGGCAATATCCAGAACCTGGCTCATAGTATCCACATAGGCGATGTCCAGGCCCTGAGTAATCTCCTGACTCATCTCTTCCACATCCGGCTTATTCTGTGCCGGCACTACTACTTTCTTAATCCTGGCATTTTTAGCTGCCAGCAGCTTTTCCTTCAGCCCTCCGATTGGCAGAACCCTTCCTCTGAGCGTGATCTCACCGGTCATAGCCACATCGGCCTTCACCGGTGTGCCTGTAATCGCCGATATCATAGCAGTCGCCATCGTAATACCCGCGGAAGGTCCGTCCTTAGGAACTGCACCCTCCGGTATGTGGATATGTAAATCATTCTTCTGGAAGAATTCTGGTTCTATCCCATACTCTGCGGCGATAGAACGGATGTAACTGATCCCCGTCTGGGCAGACTCTTTCATCACATCTCCCAGCTGACCTGTGAGAAGAAACTCTCCCGTCCCAGGCATCAGGTTTACTTCAATCTGTAGGGTATCCCCTCCTACACTGGTCCATGCCAGACCTCTGACAATACCAACCTCGTCTGTCTTATTTTTCATCTGATACGTATACACCGGTTTTCCCAGATACGTATCCAGATTTTTCACAGTAACTGAGACCTTGTTCTCGCCCTTCTCCAGAATCTCACGGGCTGTCTTCCTGCAGATCTCACCGATCTTTCTCTCCAGGCTTCGGACTCCGGCCTCTTTTGTATACCCATGGATCATCTCTTTCAGCGCTTTGTCTGTGAGAGACAGCTGGCCTTTGTTCAGGCCATGGGCCTTTATCTGCTTGGGAATCAGATGTTCCTTTGCAATATGCTCTTTTTCATTCTCGGTATAACTGGTGACTTCTATAATCTCCATCCGGTCCAGCAGCGGCTTAGGAATTGTCTGCATATCATTGGCTGTAGCAATAAAAAGCACTTCAGAGAGATCCAGAGGAATCTCTACATAGTGATCCCTGAACTTATTATTCTGCTCGGAGTCAAGCACCTCCAAAAGTGCAGATGAGGTATCCCCTTTATAATCACTGCTGACTTTATCGATCTCGTCCAGGAGCATAAGCGGATTTTTCACTCCCGCCTGCTGCATTCCGGAAGCAATCCTTCCGGGCATTGCCCCTACATAAGTTCTCCTGTGTCCCCGTATCTCAGCTTCGTCTCTCACGCCGCCCAGGCAGATACGTACATATTCCTTGTCCAGCGCTCTGGCTACTGACTTAGCGATTGACGTCTTGCCGGTTCCCGGAGGCCCCACCAGACAGAGAATGGGGCTTTCCCCCTTCTGCGTCAGAGTGCGGACCGCAAGAAACTCCATGATACGCTCTTTTACCTTTTCCAAGCCATAATGGTCAGCCTCAAGAATCTCATTTGCTTTCTTAAGATCCCGGTTATCCTCAGACGCTTTATCCCAGGGAAGGCTCAGAAGAGTCTCAATGTACCCTCTCATCACCGTACTCTCAGCAGCGCCGCTGTTCATATTTTTAAATCGCTCTATCTCTTTTATAATTTTTTCCCGGATCTCTTCAGATGCCTGAAGCTTCCTGGCTTCCTCGATAAATTGCTCCGCATCCGTCTGGGTATGATCTTCCCCCAGCTCCTCCCGAATCAGTTTTAACTGCTCCCTTAATATATATTCTCTCTGATTCTTATCAATCCGCTCTTTTACCTTTGTCTGAAGATCTATGCGGATCTCCATAATCTGAATTTCATTTGAGAGCACTAACCCCAGCGCCTCGTACCGATCCTCCAGAGAAATCCCCTCAAGAATTCTCTGGCGGTCAGTATAAGGCAGGGGAAGGTGGATAGCGATCTGATCCACCAGTCTTTCTATGTCTTCCATCTCCAGCAGCTGTGCTGCCAGTTCTTTGCTAATCTTGGGATTCTCGGTACAGTATGTGATAAATAATTCCTTCAGGTTTCTGAGCATGGCCTCTTTCGCATTATCGCTTAGCGCTGTCAGATCCTGCTGGTCAAAGGCAGCAACCTCTGCCTCCAGATATTTATCATTGTTCTCCAAACCGAGGATTTCTGCCCGTTCTATCCCCTCTACAAGGATCCGCAGGGTATTCTTTGGTGCTTTTACTACCTGCTTAATTTCAGCAATGGTTCCGATCTTATATAAATCTGCCATTCCCGGATCTTCTGCCTCCGGGTCTCTCTGGGTAACCAGATATATTACCTGATCCTTCATCATCGCTGTCTCTACTGCTTTGATAGATTTGTCCCGGCTGATATCGAAGTGGACAATCATACCGGGAAGAATCGTGGTTCCTCTAAGGGCGATAGCGGGTAATATTCTCATTAAGTCACTCATTCTCGCACTTCCTATTCTTAAGCGGTTTCGCCTTTTCCTCTTTTCTTTGCTGAAACGGCCCTTCTGGGCGTGGGTCCTCCCTCTCCCCGTGTAATTTCAGGTTCTCCGTTTCCTTCCACTACCTCTTTTGTAATAATGCAGGAACGGATGGTATCGTCAGACGGAGCCGAATACATGATATCCATCATAGTGTTCTCCATAATTGCGCGGAGTCCTCTGGCTCCTGTCTTCCGTTCCATGGACTTCTCGGCAATCGCCCGAAGGGCCTCCTCCTTGAAATCCAGTTCCACTCCGTCCAGCTCAAACAATTTTTTATACTGGCGTACCAATGAGTTCTTAGGCTCCTTTAAAATCTTCAGCAGAGCTTCCTCATCCAGCATATCCAGAGACACAACTACCGGCACACGGCCGACAAACTCAGGGATCATGCCGAATTTTACGAAGTCCTGGGGCATTGCCTGTTTTAAAAGCTCTCCCACATTCTGTTTTTCTCCTGTGCGTATCTCTGCGTTAAATCCTATAGATTTGGTATCTTTTCTGGAATCAATAATCTTATCCAGCCCCTCAAAAGCACCGCCGCAGATAAATAAGATATTTGTGGTATCGATCTGGATAAAGTCCTGATGAGGATGTTTCCTTCCTCCCTGCGGCGGTACATTTGCCACCGTACCTTCCAGAATCTTGAGAAGCGCCTGCTGCACGCCCTCCCCGGAAACATCTCTGGTAATAGAAGCATTCTCAGATTTTCTTGTTATCTTGTCAATCTCGTCTATATAAATAATTCCATACTGGGCACGCTCAATATCGTACTCTGCAGCCTGGATGATTTTCAACAGAATGTTTTCCACATCCTCTCCCACATACCCTGCTTCTGTGAGGCTGGTGGCATCTGCAATTGCAAAAGGCACATTCAGAAGCTTAGCCAAGGTCTGTGCAAGAAGTGTTTTTCCCGAACCAGTAGGTCCAAGCATCAAAATATTACTCTTCTGAAGCTCCACATCCGTGCTTTTGCCTGCCAAAACTCTTTTATAGTGATTATATACAGCAACAGAAAGTACCTTTTTTGCATCCTCCTGTCCGATTACATATTCATCTAAAAATTCCTTTATCTCCTGTGGCTTCAGCAGATTGATGGAGGTGTCATCCACCTCGTCATACATCTCGAACTCCTCATCAATAATCTCTGAGCAGATTTCAATGCACTCGTCGCAGATATATGCTCCGTTTGGACCTGCAATTAGCTTTCGCACCTGTTCTTCCGGCTTTCCGCAGAAAGAACATCTGATTTTTGGTTCATTTCCCTTTATTGCCATAATTATATCCTTTCTTCAGTCTGGCATACCTGTGGGTTAAGAGCTACATAAGACCCCCGCTAATTTAGCAGGAGTCTTATCTGAATGAATTATCTGTGCTCAATCACCATATCAATCAGGCCATACGCCTTGGCTTCCTCAGAGGACATATAATTGTCTCTTTCGGTATCCGCAGTAATAACCTCAATTGGTTGTCCTGTATTGGCAGCCAGAATAGTATTCAATTTCTTCTTGATCTTCAAGATATGTTCCGCCACAATCTCGATCTCGGTTGCCTGTCCCTGCGCTCCGCCCGAGGGCTGATGGATCATAATCTCGGCATTGGGCAGCGCCATACGTTTGCCTTTGGCTCCCCCTGCAAGCAGAAAGGCTCCCATACTTGCAGCCATACCGATGCAAATGGTAGATACATCACTCTTAATATAGTTCATCGTATCATAAATAGCCAGTCCTGCGGTTACGGACCCTCCGGGACTGTTAATATACAGCTGAATATCCTTTCCCGGATCTTCTGATTCCAAAAAAAGGAGCTGGGCAACTACCAGGCTGGCAGTCACATCGTTTACTTCTTCGCCTAAAAAGATGATTCTTTCTTTTAATAGTCTGGAATAGATGTCGTAGTTTCTCTCTCCCCTGCTCGTCTGTTCAATGACATATGGTACTAAACTCATGAGAACTCCTCCTATTCATATTCAACACGCTTTTAAACCTCTTTTGCAGCCTCGGCAATTAATGTTACGGCCTCCTGAACAGCCATATCTTTCTTCATCTGTTCTTTCTCGTAATCTCCCATTAATTCCTTTAATTTGTCGGCTTCCATCTTGTACATCTCAGCCATCTTCTGAATCTCTTCATCTAACTTTTCATCTGCGATCTGGATATCTTCCGCTTCCGCAATTTTCTCTAACACCAGTCTGCTCTGGATGCGCTTTAACGCCTGCGGTCTCATCTGCTCCTGAAGCTTTTCAGCATCCAGGCCTGTAAACTGGAAGTACTGTTCAATGGAAAGTCCCTGTGACTGGATTCTTCTTGCAAAATCATCCACCATGTTGCGGATCTGGTTCTGTACCATTGGCTCAGGAATCTCCATAGAAGCATTTTCAATAGCCTTATCTACTACGGCATCCTCTTTTGCACGCTTAGCCGCTTCCTCTTTCTGAACTGCCAGCTTTTCTTTAATATCATTTTTGTACTCTTCCAGAGTATCGAACTCGGATACATCTTTAGCAAACTCATCGTCTAATTCAGGAAGTTCTTTTACCTTAATAGACTTCACAGTGCATTTAAATACAGCTGCTTTTCCTTTTAACTCTTCTGCGTGATAATCTTCCGGGAAAGTAACATGAACTTCCATCTCTTTCCCAAGCTCAGCCCCTACCAGCTGCTCCTCAAATCCGGGAATAAATGCGCCGGATCCAATCGTCAGAGGATAGTCCTCCCCTTTGCCTCCCTCGAAAGGAACGCCGTCCACAGAACCGTCAAAATCAATGGTTGTAATATCCCCATTCTCCACAGTCCTGTCATCTACATCGATGGTTCTGGAGTTATTCTCCTGCTCTTTTTTTAATTCTGCTTCAATCTCTTCTTCTTTTACTTCTAAATCAGCCTTTTCTACTTCCAGGCCTTTGTAATCTCCCAATGTTACTTCCGGCTTCACAGCCACTTCTGCTGTAAAGATAAATGGCTTTCCTTTTTCCAGCTGTGTTACATCGATCTCCGGCTGTGATACCACATCCAGTTCACTCTCTTCCACTGCTTTGGAATATGCTTCCGGGATCAGGGCATTGGCAGCATCTTCATAGAAAATACCGGCACCGTACATCTTTTCAATCATAACACGTGGAGCTTTACCTTTACGGAAACCAGGGATACTGATCTTGTTTTTATTCTTAAGATATGCGCCCTGAATTGCTTTTTCTAACTCTTCAGCAGAAACCTCAACCGTCAGTTTCGCCATGTTCTTTTCTAACTTTTCTACCTGTAAACTCATTTTTAAACAATTCCTCCTTAATTCTATGTGATACGCTTAAAAAAGGGGCTTCCAGTATGGCAGCCCCTTTTTTTTCGTTACACTTTCCCATACTTACAGTCATTAAAACAGTATAGCACAAGCTTTTCAAAAACGCCAGTATTTTTTCAGACCTAATTGGGAAATTTTTATGAATTGCTCTGCCGGAAGCCAGGCAGCTCCCAGTCCTCTATATTGTCCGTCAGCTTAGCATGTCTTCGCAGAACCGCGTACAGCTCTGCATTTGTAGCAGACATATAGGGATGTACATAGAAAATATTAGCCAGCTGCAGAGTTACTGTCCCAAGCAGACTCCACAGAATGAAGGACAGATCCAGAACAAAAGTATTCCACTTCTGTCCATCCATCATTATTCTGCTTAATTCAAATGCTCTTCTTCTGTCAATCTTAGGATTCTCACAGAGGATATAGGGCACCATGCGGTACTCATAGCTTTTCACAATACCCGGAACCACCAGCAGCAGGCTCCACAGCGCCGTGAACAAGTCTACGCAGAACATGGTTGACGCTATGTTTCCATAGCCGTTTGCAAATCCGTATGTAATTTCTCCTACCCGTGTTTCCTGCTGCCGGTTTTTCATGAAATATCTTTTGCATCCCACATTCAGAGGATTTCCGATTAATATCCTGAAACAAATCATCAGCACGGAAAATACCAGTGGGACAGCATACAGCATAACTATAAACGGTGCTTTGATAAATTTGGAGACCATCTTCCCCACCGCGCCCATCTTTTCCAAAGGACTTAAGGTCTCGTCCGCGAGTCCTTTGGCGCTGTCGATAAAGGAGTTGTGAAACAGGCTGTTCACAATGCCGGTTGTTCTCTCTGCCTCCCCCCGAAAATGTTCTGCGGCTGTCTCCTGCCGGTGCTGCGCCCCCCCTGCGGATCCAGAATTGTTTCCGAATTCATTTGTAAAAAGAAAAGCTGCAAGGCATACCACGACTGCTCCCCAGTAAAACCGGGAAAATGACTTTTTTGCTCTGCTTTTTAATTCTAATCTTGTCCACATACCTCTGTCATTCCTTTACGTGTCCATAAATAATGGATTCCTTAATTTCCTGTGCCTTTTCCTCGCCGGCCAGTATTCCCGCCAGGGCAAGTGCAAAAGGTATTGCGGTTCCAACCCCTCTGCTTGTAATTATATTCCCGTCAACTGCGACTCTCTCCGAAGTTATAGACGCCCCACGCAGCCGGTTTTCAAATCCGGGATAGCAGGCGGCCTTTTTTCCCTCCAGCAGTCTCAAATCTCCCAGGATACTGGGCGCTGCACAGATAGCACCAATTTTTTTCCCTTCCTTATAAAAGTTCCTCAGCTGCCCGGTAAGCAGGCTGCATGCTCCAAGGTTCTTTGTTCCGGGCATTCCTCCCGGCAGTACCAGCATATCCATCTGCGAAAAATCTACACTTTCTATCGTACAGTCTGCTTCTACTTTTATTCCATGGGCCCCCTCTACGGAAAGTCTTCCATGAACGGAAGCCATACAGACATCCTGATCTGCCCTTCTCAGAATATCTACTACCGTCAGGCCTTCAACCTCTTCAAAACCATCTGCCAGGCATACGCATACTTTTGCCATCTGTTTGTCCTCCTTACTTTTTCCACTATTCTATCACGGTGCCGGACAATTGGCAACCAGCGCACTTTCTGTTATACTGATGAAAAAACAGAAAAGAGGGATCCCATATGGAAATAGAAAGAAAATATCTGATACACCACTGTCCGCTTTCCCTGGAGCAGTACCCCAGCCGCCGGATACAGCAGGCTTATCTGTGCACAGACCCCGTAGTCCGCGTGCGCAGGCAGGACGATTCTTATATCCTTACCTATAAGTCCAAAGGCCAGATGGTTCGGGAGGAATACAATCTCCCCCTGAATCAGACGGCCTATGAACATCTGCTGCAAAAAGCAGACGGTATTGTTCTCACAAAGACAAGATATGTCATCCCCCTGGATGAGGTTTTAACCATTGAGCTGGATCAGTTTGATGCCCCTTACGAAACCCTGTGCCTGGCAGAGGTAGAATTCCCCTCTGTGGAAATGGCAGAAGCTTTTCTTCCGCCCTCCTGGTTCGGGGAAGATGTCACTTTTACCGGCAAATACCATAACAGCTATCTGAGCGCTCCCGATTCACACTTTTAAAGAAAGGACAGGTACCCTCTGACGGGTACCTATCCTTTTTCTGCCAGCCTCCTCTGAATTCGTTCCATGGTCTGCTTTTTCATCCTTTCTGCTTCCTCTTCCGAAATCCAGGCTTCCTTTTTCGCCACAGACTCCACGATCTTTCCGTAGCAAATGGATATCTTCAGAAATAGAAATGACAAGATTCTTAAAAAAATGTTCTTACTTTTCCTCCATTTAATGCCTAATTCCATCAAGTGATACATACGGCTCTCCCCTTCCTCAATCTTCTTACGTTCCAACACATCTTTATTCTGTAGAATTATGCTGTTTCTCCTGCTAATTATTACATTTTAGGATTCATTTTGTTGCATTAAAAGAAATCTGCTTTTATTCTTGATACAATTGCTCCTAGATTCCATACTTAACTGGAAGATTTTAGGAGGCTATTATGGATTTTCAAACTAACCTGCGCTGTCTACGCAAAGCAAAAGGACTCACCCAACAGGAGATGGCTGATATCTTCAATCTCCAGCGCCAATCTTATTGTAATTATGAAAACGGGCACCGAATGCCGCCTATGGACTTGCTGGTAGCAATGGCCGATTTCTTCTCTGTATCTTTGGACGTTCTCGTAAGAGGAACCGTGGCTCTGGAGGATCAGCATAACCCTACATTACCCGTATTGACCCGGGAAACCATTTATATTTTGACCGCTTACCAAAAGCTTCCTCCATCCACCCGAAAAGAATTGATCGATTACCTTACCTTTAAATTAGAACGTCTCTCCGATTAATACTTATTTTATCATCTGGGGAATTAATTTGCAATATAATATATTGCAATTGCATATTTCGACAAACATTGCGTATTTTCTACTTTTTCTTTTTTTTATAGACAATATATCTCAAAATATATTATAATGTGACTATCTTAATACTGTTGGAGGGATCTATATTGAAGAACAAGAAGAAGAAAAAGAAGATGGCCCAAACTGCATTATTCTATGTGCAGCAACGGAAGGGGGTCTGTTAGATGGAAGCGTTACAAATGCCTCACTTCGGCTGGTGGAGTATTCTTCCTCCCCTGATCGCAATTATTCTGGCACTGATTACCAAAGAGGTTCTTTCCTCTCTTATCATTGGGATCCTTGCCGGTGCTCTAATCTACAGTCACGGAAATCCGATTACCACATTAGTCAATACGTTTACTATTATGGGTGATAAGATCGGCGGAAATGCAAACATTCTAATCTTTTTAGGGCTCCTGGGGGCTATCGTTGTTCTGGTTACCAGGGCAGGAGGATCTGCCGCCTATGGGCAGTGGGCGATTCATCACATTAAAACAAGACGAGGCGCAAGTCTGGCCACTGCAGCGCTGGGATGTCTGATATTTATTGATGATTATTTTAACTGTCTCACCGTAGGTACGGTTATGCGGCCGGTAACAGATGAGCACAGGATCTCGCGGGCCAAGCTTTCCTACCTGCTTGACGCCACCGCCGCCCCTATCTGCATCATTGCCCCGGTATCCAGCTGGGGAGCATCGGTTGCCACTTATATCTCAGATGCCACCGGAGGCAACGGGATGACTACATTTGTCAAAATCATTCCTTATAACCTCTATGCACTGGCTACCATTCTCATGATTGTTATCATCTGCACAACACGGATCAACTTCGGCCCAATGGCCAGATTCGAAAAGAACGCCATTGAAAAAGGAGATTTATTCTCCAGCGATGATACTATCAGCGGTGCGGAAGTACAGAAGGGCAATTCCAAAGGAAAAGTGATTGACCTGGTTATCCCCATACTGGCTTTAATCGTTTTTACGGTCCTGGCCATGGTGTATACGGGCGGAGGTTTTACCGGCGAAGCTTCCTTTACAGAGTCCTTCGGCAATTGTGATTCCTCCCTGTCCCTTGTGCTGGGAAGTTTTTGTGCGCTGATCGTAACCTTCCTGCTGTTCATACCCAGAAAAGTATTGAATTTCACTGAATTTATGGGCGGTATAACGGAGGGAATTAAGTCTATGGTTCCATCCTTTACGATTTTAATTTTAGCCTGGACCATCGGCGGTGTGTGCAGCAGTGATTATCTTAACACCGGCGGTTTTATCGGAAATATGGTGAATGATTCTTCCTTCCCTGTTTTCATTCTGCCTGCTATTATCTTCCTGGTAGCGGCGTTTTTGGGGTTTGCAACCGGAACCTCCTGGGGAACCATGGCTCTTTTGATCCCTATCGGAGCTGCCATCTGTACCCCATCCAATACCGCACACCTGCTGTTCCCTGTATTGGGAGGCATTCTTGCCGGTGCAGTTTACGGAGACCATATTTCACCTATTTCTGACACCACCATACTCTCATCCACAGGGGCCGGATGCAACCACATTGACCATGTATCCACACAGCTAGTCTACGCCTCTATTGTAACTGCCTGTGCCTTCGTGGGCTACCTGGTTATGGGGGTTCTGAACAGCCCGTATATTCCTTTACTAATTACTTTTGTTCTGTTAATTGCTACGCTTTTTGTATGCGATAAAATTGGCAAAAAGAAATATCCTATTGATTATTCTTCCGTAAAATAAACTGAGAAAAGGTGGACAGCTATCTGTCCACCTTTTCTCAGTCTCCCATTAAAAAACCATATTTCAGAGGGTCATCCTTATCGATAATAACCTGATTGATTCCGGTAATATATGCACTTCCTGTAATCTTAGGTACAATCGCATCATAGGTGCCTACCTTTGTTGTCTCAACCGCTTTTCCCCTGAAAAGAGAACCCGTGATACTCTCGTAGATAAAATCTTCGTTCAATCCCAGTCTTCCCTTGGAATACAGGGCCGCCACCTTGGCACTTGTGCCTGTTCCGCAGGGGGAACGGTCCGCCTGCGCGGCCCCAAAAATTACTACATTCTTCAAGTTTGCTTCTTCCTGTGTGGAATCACCGTAAAACTCTACCAGGTCCACAGAATTAATATCCAGCTCCGGATGTTGAATCTCCATGGTGGCATTGATTTTATTCAGCAGTGCCATTCCCAGATCCTGGAACTCTCTGAGGTTCTCCGGAACAATATCCAGACCCAGCTTATCTGCATTGACTAGAGCAAAAAAACTTCCTCCGAAAGATATATCGAAGGTAATCGGGCCATATCCTTCAATCTCTGCTGTCACTGCCTCTTTATATAAGAACGCCGGCACATTACGAATCGTAACTTCCACTGCTTTTCCATTCTCAACCTTAATGGTTGTGCGAATTAAACCTGCAGGGGCTTCCAATGTCACCTCCGTATAAGGCTCTTTCACTTCCACCATGCCAGTCTCAACTAAAACCGTGGCAGTTCCGATGCTTCCGTGCCCGCACATATTCAGGCATCCGCCGCTGTCCATAAAAATGACGCCATAATCTGCTTCCGGATGTACCGGCTTCGTAATCACTGCTCCAAACATATCTCTGTGCCCTCTGGGCTCCAGCATAAGTGCTGTACGGTATTTGTCATAATTTTTTTCTAAGAATTTCTTCTTCTCGATCATCGTCTTTCCTTCCAGTTCCGGAAAGCCTTCCACTACGATTCTCGTAGGTTCTCCCATGGTATGAGAGTCAATTGTTGTAAAAGAAGTTTCAATTCCTGGTATTTTGGATATCCAATCCATAATGTGCCTCCCTCTTACAAAAAGGACATCGAGAAGATTCGACTTTTCGACATCCTTTGTCTTGGACCGTATTCTATACTATAGTCTATATTATGTTTGCTAAACAGCCATTTGTCAATAGTTTTTTCACCTTTTCCTAAGGGTTTTTTTATGCTTTTTTTAGAATATTCTTACTTGTTTTTTTGTCGATTTTTTTTGCTTGACACTTATGGTTTTACATGCTATACTTACAAAGTATTTTGAATTAAGATTGATTTCACATAGTTATGTAATCACTTTTTGATTTACATTACTATGTGTTTTTTTGTTTTAGGATAAATATAATATTATTTTTAAGGAGGTATCTTTCATGAATAAAGGTACAGTAAAATGGTTTAACTCAACTAAGGGATATGGTTTCATCACCAACAACGAGACAAACGAAGAAGTGTTTGTACACTTCTCAGGACTTGCCATGGACGGATTCAAAACACTGGAAGACGGTCAGTCTGTAACATTTGATATTACAAACGGACAGCGTGGTTTACAGGCAGTTAATGTTTGTGTTGCCTAAGCACAGGCAATTGTAAAGGCGGTCATAAGTACAGGCCAACGGTATTATGCTTTTTATGAAGCATAAATGCCGTTGGCCTTTTAATTGGATAAAGAATGCAACACAAAAAAAGAAACCCTTGAATAAACAAGGGTTTTCGTAAGCAGATAAGGGGAGTCGAACCCCCCTCTCCAGCTTGGGAAGCTAGCATTCTACCGATGAACCATATCTGCATTGACATTTATTATTATAACGCATTTTGCAGAATAGTCAATGGTTAGTTTTTACTATTCTTCTCCTTCTTTCACAATTTCCTCCAAAACCCTGATTAAATCGTGAAGATTATTAATCTGAACATTCTTTTCAAGTATTATATTTTTCAGGTCTACAGACAAGGTTTCAAACTTATCCCTGACCTGAGGAGCCACATAAGACATTTTATCACCTAATCCCTTTCTACATTATTCCCCGCCGGGTCCGTCCTTTCTGGGACGATCGTCTTTTTCTCCGGGGACCAGATCCATTTCCTTTGGAAACTCCGTCACCACTTCCTGGGGATTGCTGCGGTGGCAGTCAGTGCCGCTCTGCTCCGGTACCAGATTTATCTCCATCATAATATTCTCCTTTCACTCAGCCAGCCTCTGCTGTGCCTTGATGCTTTTAGTATGCGCAGGATATTTCATTCTATGTTAGGAAAAGAATACAACCCAGGCAGCATATACTGTAAAAAGGTCATCTCTCTGCTTGGCAGAGGAAAAGAAGGGTATGTTGTTCAAAAATATCATTATATCAATTTTGGCAGTTATTGCCATGATGCAGACGAATTTCTTTCACCCCAGTACGAATATCCAGGCAGTAGTCACTCCCATTATCTGGTACTTTATCATCGCAGGTACACTTACCTGGCTGGATCTCCAGCGTCTTGCCAGGAAAGAACGGGAAAAAAACGCCTCAGAAAACTCAGAAAATAAAAAATAGCACTTTTATTTTTTTAATACCTGTGCTATAATATACAAGCATCGGACTTACGATGGCAATGGGGCATTGGCGCAGCTGGGAGCGCGCCACACTGGCAGTGTGGAGGTCACGGGTTCGAATCCCGTATGCTCCATGTAAAGAACAGCGTTTTATTAGGCTTTCAAAAATAAGGAACCGTCCATACCGGGCGGTTTTATTTTTTTGCTGTTTTCCGGCAGCAATACAGTCTTCTGCTTCTGTCACACTTTCTCCCCTTACTCAATATACTATACCAGGAAAGATTTACGGGGGACTGTAATGCATAAAAGATTAATCGCTATTGTTACTTTAATGGTAACGGTATTAGCTGCCCTAGGCGGATGCCAGAAAGACACTTCTGCAGATAAAGAGGAAAAACTTACAAAGGTTACATTAAATGAAGTTGCCCATTCCATATTCTATGCGCCTCAGTATGTGGCCATTGAGGAGGGATATTTCCAGGAGGAAGGAATTGATTTGGAACTGGTGACAGGTTTCGGCGCGGATAAGACTATGACCGCAGTACTGTCCGGGGAAGCAGATATCGGTTTCATGGGCGCTGAAGCTTCCATCTACGCTTACCAGGAAGGCGCCAACGATCCGGTTGTAAACTTTGCCCAGCTGACACAGCGCGCAGGAAACTTCCTGGTGGCCAGAGAGAAGATGGATAACTTCCAGTGGTCAGATATTAAGGATAAAAACGTCTTAGGGGGAAGAAAAGGCGGAATGCCGGAAATGGTATTTGAATATGTACTCCGCCAGAATGACATTGATCCGGAAAAGGATGTTGCCATTGACCAGAGCATAGACTTTGGTTCTACTGCCGCGGCTTTCTCCGGAGGACAGGGAGATTTCACGGTTGAGTTCGAGCCAAGCGCCACTGCTCTGGAAAAAGAGGGAAAAGGCTATGTTGTAGCCTCTGTAGGTGTAGACTCCGGTTATGTTCCCTACACGGCATACAGTGCTAAGAACAGTTTTATGGAGAAGAACCCGGAGATTATCCAGAGTTTCACCAATGCACTCCAGAAAGGAATGGATTATGTCCAGACACATACACCGGAAGAAATCGCGAAGGTGATTGCTCCTCAGTTTGAGGAGACAGACCTGGATACGATTACCACTATTGTGAAACGGTATTATGATCAGGACACCTGGAAAGACAATCTGATCTTTGAAAAGTCCAGTCTGGATCTTCTTCAGGATATCTTGGAAAGCTCAGGAGAATTGGATGCCAGAGTAGATTATAAGGATTTGGTTAACACTTCATTTGCAGAAAAGGCTGCAAAATAGTCTTCGTCTGCACTCCATCATCTTTTGCATGCCCTCCGCGCAAATAATGCACGGAGGGCTATTTTTACGCTGTTATTAGTCATTTTTTGCAGGATTTTATTTTATCTCTTTCTTTTTTTGGTATTTTAATAAATATTTAATTGATATTTTTCAAAATGCTAAGTATAATATGTACTATCACTATCTGTTTTGAGATACAGTGACGGTTATCTGAAAGAAACCATACATTACTTCTTATGTACTTTCTTAATGGCTTCTTTCCCTAAAGATTTGCATGCAGCGGCATCTTAGTTCTTACATACCCCAAACAATATGCATAGACAATAATGAAATATCCTGAACGTTCTACGGGAAATACTCCTGACCGCCTCGAACCGATTCAATCCTGGGGGGAATGAATCAAATTGCAGGGCGCCGGCAGCAAAGGATGTAGTAGACCTGCAGGGATATTTTTTGATATAGAAAAAAATAATATAAAAGTATGATGGGGTGTAAACCCATGGCAGCTGCCGGTGATGGTTTACATAATCTAAGGAGGAGAAACATGAATCAAGTAGCAAAAACGAAAGATTTCCGTAAAGTAATGGTGGCAAACCGTGGGGAAATCGCTATCCGCATTTTCCGGGCCTGCTATGACCTGGGACTGAACACTGTAGCAGTGTACTCAAAGGAGGACGAATACAACATCTTTCGGGTAAAGGCCGATGAATCCTATATGATCGGTGAAAATAAAAGCCCTCTGGGCGCTTACCTGGATATTGACCTGATGATTGATATCGCCAAAAAGCACCACGTTGATGCCATTCATCCGGGTTACGGATTTTTGTCAGAAAATGCCGCTTTTGCCAGAGCATGCGAGGAAAACGGAATAGAATTTATAGGGCCGCCTTCTGATGTCCTGGCACAGATGGGAGATAAATTAAGCGCCAAAGAAATCGCTAAGCGCTGCCAGGTTCCAACGATACCAGGTTCTAAGGTTCCTCTGACGAGTGCAGAGGATGCTGCAAAAAGGGCCGTGTCCTACGGTTTTCCTGTGATACTGAAAGCCTCCGCCGGGGGAGGAGGAAGAGGCATGCGCCGGTGCGATACTGAGCAGGAAGTGATTGATACCTTCCCGCTGGTCCAGAGTGAGGCCTTAAAAGCATTTGGATGCGGGGATATTTTTATAGAGAAGTTTTTGGAAGAGCCAAAACATATTGAGGTGCAGATCCTTGCGGATAAGCACGGAAATGTGGTTCATCTGTTTGAGCGTGACTGCTCGCTTCAGCGCAGATACCAAAAGGTGGTAGAGTTCACTCCGGCACTTACACTGAGCAGTGAAAAGAGAGAAGAGATCTGCGGCGATGCAGTCAAAATAGCAAAAGAGGTTGGATATGTGAACGCCGGTACCGTGGAATTCCTGGTGGATAAGCAGGGAAATCATTATTTTATCGAGATGAATCCGCGGATACAGGTAGAGCACACAGTTACCGAGATGATTACAGACATTGACATCGTTCGGGCGCAGATCCTGATCGCTGAGGGAAAGACACTGGCTGAGCCGGAGATTGGCATTACCAGTCAGGAGGATGTGAAGGGTCATGGATATGCAATCCAGTGCCGGATTACAACCGAAGATCCCCAGAACAATTTTGCGCCCGATACGGGCAAAATTACGGCTTACCGTACAGGCGGCGGTTTTGGTGTCCGTTTAGATGGGGGCAATACTTACGCAGGGGCTGAGATAACACCTTACTACGACAGTCTTCTGGTAAAGATAACTACCCATGACAGTACCTTTGAGGGAGCCTGCAACAAAGCCCTGCGCGCATTGAATGAAACCCGTATCCGCGGAGTAAAAACCAATATCGGCTTCATTGACAATATCCTTATACACCCAATGTTCCGCGCTGGAAAATGCCATACAAAATTTATCGATGAAACGCCTGAATTATTTATCATCAGGGACTCCAAAGACCGGGCGACCAAGATGCTGAAATACATAGGAAATATTGTAGTCAATGATCCCACGGCAGGACAGCGTATGTACGACACTCCCCGCTTCCCGAAACTGACCGGGGAGAAGAAGCCGGGCTTGAAGCAGCTCCTGGATACTAAGGGTCCTGAAGCTGTAAAGCAGTGGGTTCTGGACCAGAAAAAGCTCCTGATCACTGACACCACTATGAGAGATGCCCATCAGTCCCTTCTGGCAACAAGAGTTCGGACAAGGGATATGGTAAAGGGCGCGGATGCCACCGCAGAAGCTCTGGCAGATGCATTTTCCCTGGAAATGTGGGGAGGCGCTACTTTTGACGTGGCATACCGCTTTCTGAAAGAGTCCCCCTGGGAACGCCTGGATATGCTCCGGGAAAAGATACCAAACATCCCCTTCCAGATGCTTCTGCGGGGAGCCAATGCCGTAGGCTATACCAATTATCCGGATAATCTGATTCGGGAATTTATCAAAGAATCGGCACGCAGCGGCATAGATGTTTTCCGCGTGTTTGACTCTCTGAACTGGGTGCCCGGAATGGAGGTTGCCCTGGATGAGGTCTTAAACCAGAATAAAATCGCCGAAGCCACGATCTGTTATACAGGAGATGTGGGAAATCCAAAAGATGATAAATACACCTTGAATTATTATGTAAACCTTGCGAAGCGGCTTGAAAAAACAGGGGCTCACACACTTTGCATCAAAGATATGGCCGGCCTGCTGAAGCCTTATTCAGGATACAAGCTGGTAAAAGCCCTGAAAGAGGAAATTGGGCTTCCCATACACCTGCACACCCATGATACCAGCGGAAACCAAATCGCTACCCTTCTTATGGCTGCAGAAGCTGGTGTAGATATCGCAGATGTTGCTATTTCCAGCATGTCCTCCCTCACCAGCCAGCCCTCTATGAATTCTCTGGTAGCTGCCCTGGAGGGACAGGACCGTGATACCGGCCTGAGCCTTGAGCGGCTGCAGGGATTGTCTGACTACTGGTGTGATGTAAGAGATCGGTATGGAGCCTTCGAAGGCGGCATCAAATATCCCGCCACCGATATCTATGAGTACGAGATTCCAGGAGGCCAATATACGAATCTGAAGCCTCAGGTAGAAAGTCTGGGTCTGGGACATCGTTTTGATGAGGTCAAAAAGATGTATAAGACGGTAGATACTATGCTGGGAGGCCTGGTAAAGGTAACGCCGTCCTCTAAAATGGTAGGTGACCTGGCAATCTTTATGGTTCAAAATGACCTGACCCCGGAAACCATTGTGGAGAGAGGGGAAACCATGAACTTCCCGGACTCTGTTGTCAGCTACTTCAAGGGTATGATGGGGCAGCCTGAATGGGGATTCCCGGAAGATCTCCAGCGGGTGGTCCTGAAAGGAGAAGAGCCAATCTCCTGCCGCCCGGGGGAACTGCTTCCTCCCATGGACTTCGACGCCGCCAGAAAGCGCCTGGAGGAATTTATCCCGTCTCCCAACTGGAGAATGGTAATCAGCTGGTGCTTCTATCCCAAGGTTGTGGAAGACTTTCTGAAGAACCGCAAGGAGTACGGCTATATCACCCGGCTGGGCAGCCATGTATTCTTCCATGGCCTGGCAGAAGGCGAAACCAACAAAGTAAACATTGAAGACGGAAAAACTCTCGTAATCAAATATCTGGGCAAAGGCGATGCAAATCCGGACGGAACCCGGAATGTGATGTTTGAGCTGAACGGGATACGCAGAGAGGTTGCGGTCACCGACCGGAGCGCAAAGGTTACCGTTGAGTCTATCCCAATGGCTGATCCCTCTGATCTCAGCCACGTAGGCGCCTCCATTCCGGGCCTTGTCAGCCAGGTACATGTAAAACCAGGAGACAAGGTTACCAAAAATCAGGTTCTGGCTGTGGTAGAAGCCATGAAGATGGAGACCAATGTAGCCGCCCTGATGGACGGAGTTGTGGATCAGGTATACGTCAAAGAAGGCAAAGAAATCAAAGCCGGAGAGCTGTTGATGACTATCCGTTAAAAGAAAAAGTAAGAGGGGGCTTCTCTTCGAGGCCCGCCTCTTACTTTTTTCTGCTGATTGTGCCCAGGAACAGCCCAATCAGCAGCAGACAGAACAGTACAAATCCCAAGAAACTAATCCATGGCATTCCCAGTATCTGAGGACTGATGTCTGTGAGACAGAATAACCCGGCACCGATAAACAGCGCAGCGGCCAGAATCCCACACACCAGGCGGTCTGCTGTTCTCTGAAATATTTCCTGCATCTTTTTGCTGTCCACAAGATCCAGATTCAGCTTTGTCTGGCCATTCTTCGTTATATTCAGAAGATCGGAGAGCTGTGCAGGGATCTCCATATACTTATCCAGGGAAGTATACAAAAGACGCCCTTTATGCCTGAGTTCCTTTTTCAGGTCCATTTCCCGGAACAGCAGAGAGGACATATAGTTAGAGAGAATCTGGAGTATATTTACCTCCGGTGCACAGGCACTTAAGGTTCCCTCCATGGTAATCATGCTCCTTCCCAGCAGGGTGATATCCGTATTGATGGCTATGTGATGCTCTTTTACAAGATCCAGAAGCTTTTCAATCAGTTCACCCAGTCTCATATTGCCGAAATCCATAGTCATGTATTTGCTCACAATATCATCAATATCTGTGTACAGCCTTGCATGATTCACCCGTTCCTTTGCCTCACCAAGCGCCAGGAGCACATTCTTCAGCTCATACATATCATTCTTCAGCAGTGCCATAATCGCCCGTTTCAGAAGCATCTTATTGTGCTCCGACAGATGCCCTGCCATTCCCAGATCCAGCCATGCCACCTGTCCGCCGGAGATCCAAAGGTTCCCCGGATGAGGATCCGCATGAAAAAAGCCGTCCTCAAGGATCTGCTTGCAGTAATTTTCCGCTGCTTTTCTGCCGATCTCCTCCATGTCATACCCCAGCGCCGTCAGACGATCTGTCTGATCTATCTGTACGCCCTCGATATCATTCATAGTCAGAAGCTTAGACGTTGTATATTCATGATATACCCGGGGAGATGTAACGTAGGCAATGTCCTTCTGATTTTCATAAAATAAGTCACAGTTGCCCGCCTCGCGCGTAAAATCCATCTCTTCCTGGGATGTTTTCCAGAGCTCCTGGATAATCATTTTGAAATCAATCAGCTCTCCGGTTCCCATAGTGATTTTCAGGATCCTCACCGCCCGCATCATCAGTTCAATATCATTTGCCATAATTTCCTTTATGGCCGGACGCTGCACCTTCAGCACCACTCTGTCCCCGTTTTTCAGACGTGCTGGATGTACCTGGGCAATAGAAGCAGAGCCGAGAGGCTCTGGAGAAATTTCAGAAAACAATTCCTCCGCAGGCCTTCCCAGCTCTTTTTCAATGACATCTTTAATTGTCTCATATGGAAGGGGCTTTACCTGTGTCCGCAGTCTGGTCAATTCTTTACAGTAAGCCTCCGGGAGCATGTCTGACCGCATGGACATAATTTGTCCCAGCTTTACATACGTAGGTCCCAGATCCTCAAGAATCTCCCTCAGTTTTACAGGAGTCAGCCCTTTGGTTATATGATGCTTCTTCAGCACACAGAGTATCTCGCTCAGCCGGCTGCCCGAAGTCTCCATGTTTATTCCTCTTCCTGTTTTTCGTCCTCTGCGTCTGCCTCTTCTTCTGTCTCTTCGCAACCGCAGTCATCGTCTTTTGCTTCCTCTGCCGCCTGTCTTTCCAGGTTGGCAATCTTTTCTTTTAATTCGTCTAACTCTTCTTTTGTCATATGATCCACAGCTTTCATGGCATCTCGGTATTCCTTTACGATGTTAACTGTGACATGATCATTTACTTTTTCTTTGGCGCTGCGCTTCAGTTCTTCGTTGAGAACTTTTCCCTGTTCAACTGTAATCTCACCTTTTTTTACCAGGGTGTCCACAATTTCCTTGGCGGACTCCGCTGTAGTGGCCACTGCGCCTACTCCTGCCAAAAATATTTTCTTTAATCCTTCACCTATCTCCATAAGGACCTTCCTTTCTTTTTCTGCAATTCCGAAAGTTTCTTCGTATGATACTTCTATAGTATAACATATTATCAGACGATTTCCGCATTTACAGAAAGATTTTATTAATAATTTATGATTCTTACCAATCTATAATCTATTTCCAGCACTGGGTGTTTTTAATTCCCAGCTTGTCTGGATGAAACTGCGGATCCTTTCCTTCTTTTTTCTGTCTGGTATAATCGTTCATTACTTTCATAGATATCTTGCTCAGAAGAATAATACTTACGATGTTCACTATAGCCATCAGTCCCATGAGCACATCGGCCAGATTCCAGACGGTATCGAAATTAGCCTGTGCACCTACAAACACCACACCCACTACAATGATACGAAAGACGAAAAGCAGACCCTTACTGTCTTTTATAAATTTCAGATTTGACTCTGCGTAGCAGTAGTTTCCGATGAGAGAACTGAACGCAAACAGGAAAATAGATACTGTGATAAAGTGTATTCCCCACACCCCTACCTCAGCATTCACAGCCTGCTGGACATAAGGCATCCCGGTAAGCTCTTTGTTGCCTGTCCCAAAGTTCAGCAGCATCATTGCCGTGGTGGTACAGATTAAAATAGTATCTATAAATACGGAGAGCATCTGAACCATTCCCTGTTTCGCAGGATGGGAAACATCTGCTGTTGCCCCTGCGTTGGGGGCAGAACCCATACCCGCCTCGTTGGAGAAAAGCCCTCTTTTGATCCCGTACATGACACAGGAGCCTGCAAACCCTCCTGCAATGGATTTAAAATCGAAAGCGCCGGCGAAGATCTCTCCAAATATGTCCGGAAGCTTCCCCAGATTGGTACAGGTAATATAAAGCCCTAAAACAATATAAAGAAGCGCCATCACAGGTACTATTCCTGAGGTAATAATACCTATTCGCTGAACGCCTCCAAAAATAACCAGAGCGGTAGCCGCTGCCAGGATCAGCCCTATGATCATGGGCACGCTGCTGTTAGCGTAATCCTCCACATAATACGCAAAGGCGGAGCTCACATTAAAGGACTGAAGGGCATTAAAGCCAAAAGCAAAGCACGCGATAAGTAAGATTGAAAAAATGATTCCCAGCCAGCGCTGCCCCAGTGCATACTGAATATAATAGGCAGGACCGCCCCGGAACACCTCCCCGTCCCTCTCTTTATAGACCTGCGCCAGTGTACTCTCTACAAAGGCAGAGGCACTTCCCACTATGGCCATCACCCACATCCAGAAAATGGCTCCGGCACCTCCCATGGAAAGCGCGGTGGCTACCCCTGCGATATTTCCCGTCCCCACTCTGGAGGCAGTTGAGATCATTAATGCCTGAAACGAAGAAACTCCTGTCTTTTCCTTCTTCTTCTCTGTCAGAACACGGATTGCCTCCGGAAATAACCGTATCTGCACAAATTTGGTACGAATCGTAAAATATACGCCGCTGATCACCAGCAGAGCAATGAGGATATAGCCATACAAAAAATCATTTGCCTGGGCAATCCACTGATTTATTACATCCAACATTCTTTTTCCTCCTGATACCTATATCAATTTGCTGTCTGCGCCTCATTTTCTCACGATTTTGGCTCAGCATCCTCTGTATTGTATTATAAATCCTGGAGAATAACAACCATATTAGTGCAATATCCTCCCATTTCCAACAGTTTTATCTGTGATAACTGTTTTTTATCCCTCTCTCCTGTGCTATAATAAACAAAGAGTGCTGCCTTATTATGGCATCCAATCAGGGAGGTAATTATGGATTACAGAACATATTTAAGAAACTACCCGGACAAGGATGGCTGGTTCGGTTCCTATGGCGGGGCATTTTTGACTGATGAGTTAAAACCCGCATTTGAAGAGATCTCAGATGCCTATCAGACCATCTGCCATTCTTCCCAGTTTATCAGTGAACTCAGAAGAATCCGACGGGAATTCCAGGGGCGTCCAACCCCGGTATATCACTGTGAGCGGCTTTCCAAAATGTACGGAAACTGCCAGATTTATTTAAAAAGAGAAGATCTGAATCATACAGGTGCCCATAAGCTTAACCACTGTATGGGAGAAGGTCTTCTGGCTAAATTTATGGGGAAAAAGCGTCTGATTGCAGAAACCGGCGCCGGCCAGCATGGCGTTGCCCTTGCCACTGCCGCTGCTTTCTTCGGCTTAGAATGCGAGATTCATATGGGTGAAGTGGATATTGCCAAGCAAGCCCCCAATGTTACCCGAATGAAGATACTGGGCGCCAATGTAGTTCCTGTGACACATGGCTTAAAGACCTTAAAAGAGGCTGTGGATTCTGCCTTTGAATCTTATGCCAAGAATTATAAAGACTCTATTTACTGCATCGGATCTGCATTAGGGCCTCATCCCTTTCCACTCATGGTTCGGGACTTCCAGGCGGTTGTAGGGGATGAAGCCAGAGATCAGTTTAAGGAAATGACCGGTCTGCTTCCCGATGTGGTATGCGCCTGTGTTGGCGGGGGCAGCAATTCCATCGGAATGTTTGTGCCTTTTTTAGAGGATCCCGTAGATATTGTGGGAATCGAACCTCTGGGACGGGGTTCCCATCTGGGAGACCACGCTGCCTCAATGACATATGGAGAAAAGGGTATCATGCATGGATTTGAGAGCATAATGCTGAAGGATGAAAAAGGAGAGCCCGCCCCGGTTTATTCCATTGCCAGCGGGCTGGATTATCCCTCTGTAGGTCCTGAACACGCGTTTCTCCATGATCTTGGAAGAGTTCAATATACAACTGTGGATGACAATGACGCCATGAAGGCATTCTTTGAGCTCTCCCGCTATGAGGGTATTATCCCCGCAATAGAAAGTTCTCATGCAGTCGCCTATGCCACCAAAAAAGCGCAGGAAATGGGACAGGGTTCTATCCTTGTCTGCTTAAGCGGCAGGGGAGACAAGGATCTTGATTATGTAGTAGAACATTACGGATACGGAGAACAGTTCCTGTCCAAATAGACAGATTGGGAGGGTGCACGCTCCCGTCTGCATATCATAGAAAAAAGAGGAGCCACCGAAGTTGACTCCTCTTTTTTCTATTCTGCAATCCCCATCAGATCGCAGAGGGACAGCAGATAAATCTGCCCTGCATTTTTCACATCCTCAATATCCACGGTTTCATTATAGGAATGAATCCCTACCGTGTTGGACGGGCCGTACTGAATGGTCGGAATATCTTTCACCCGGTAGTCCCTTGCATCGCTGGATGCCCACTGATACGCGGGCAGCACCTCATCCTTCCAAAGCGCCTCCGCATGTTTCTTAATTGCTTCCACAATGGGTGCATCAATCTCTGTATAGTTTCCAAAGGTCTGGAAATCCAGCTCGTACTCTACGCCTGTAACGCCGCTCTTCTCAATAACCTTTTTCACACAGTCTTCTATCTCTTTGGCACCTACTCCGATAGGAAGGCGCAGATCCACGGTTACCTCACAGTAATCCGGCACCATATTGGGCCGCGTTCCACCTTTGATCATCCCCACATTGGCAGATACATGGTCAATCACGTCCCCTGTGCCGGCCCCATTTTTCTGGTCTGCAATCAGCTTAGAGTTGAGCAGGGCCTGGGCCTGGCTTTCTTTATAGCATCCCTCGATCTCCCTGAGCATGTTTATATTCTCCAGCACTTTTATAAGCTTCAGAATGGCATTCTCTCCCTTAAAGCCGGCCAGACTTCCATGGGCAGATTTTCCGTAGGATTTTAATACCAGGTCTACTCTTCCCTTCTGTCCTATCTCAATGGTATTGTGGCCTGTAGGCTCCGCCACCAGACAGGCATCTGCATTATCTGCATACCCGTTGGCGCACAGCCACTTAGTACCGAACTGGCCGCCGCTTTCCTCGTCAGACACGATGTGAAGACGGATGTTTCCGTTCAATTCCGCCCCGGATTCTGCCAGGATTTTCATTGCAAAGAGAACTCCGGCAACGCCGGCTTTCATATCAGAGGTTCCTCTTCCAAGAATACACTTATCTGTGATCTCTCCGGAGAAAGGCTCAAACTCCCACTGTGCCCTGTCCCCTGCCGGAACCACGTCAACATGTCCGTTTAAAATAACGCTGAAGCCCTCATCTTTTCCGATCTTAGCTACTACACAGGGAAAGTCAGGGTTGCATCCCACTTCCTCACAGGGAATCCCCGCCTCACTCAGATAATTTTTTACAAAATCAATCACGTCTCTCTGGCTGCCTATAGGATTCTCACTTGGAATTTTAATCAAATCCGAGGTAAGCTTTATGAGTTCGTCCAGTTTGCTTTTTGCAAGTTCCAATACTTCATCTCTTGATTTACAGCTCATGTTCCACACACTTCCTTTTCATAATTTGGCTTCTTTATTTATCATCGAATAAAAAGCAGGCTACATGGTGTCCGTCACCCACATCTTTTAACTGCGGGGCATCTGTCTTGCATCGCTCCATACATTTCGGACAGCGTTTTGCCAGAGGACATCCCTTCTGCTCTCCGATAGGGCTTGGGATTTCACCGGAAAGAACAATACGCTCTCTTTTTTCAAAGGGAGATTCCGGGGGAATCGCAGATAACAATGCCTGTGTATAGGGATGCAGCGGATTCTCGTAAATGCTGTTTGCATCGCAGAGCTCTACAATTCTTCCCAGATACATGATGGCAATTCTGTCGCTGATGTGTTTGATTACACTCAGATCATGAGAGATAAACACATACGTCAGGTTATATTCTTTCTGCAGCTGGTTAAATAAGTTCAGAACCTGCGCCTGAATGGATACATCCAGAGCCGATACAGGCTCATCACAGACAATCAGCTTTGGGTTCAATGCCAGGGCTCTGGCCACGTTAATACGCTGCCTCTGCCCTCCGGAGAACTCGTGAGGATAGCGGTGTACGTGCTGCACATCCAGTCCCACGGTCTGGAGAAGCTCCAGAGCTTTCCTGCTTCTCTCTGCTTTATCTGTAACTACCTTATGGACAATCATTGGCTCTTCTACCAGTTTTCCCGCCGTCATACGGGGGTCCAGAGAAGAAAAAGGGTCCTGGAATACCATCTGAATATCTCTTTTTAGATTTTTCAAGTCTTCTTTTTTTAGTTCAAAGATATTCCGGCCGTCGTACTCCACGCTGCCCGCAGTCGCTTTGTGCAGCTGAACCAGACACTTACCAAACGTTGATTTGCCGCAGCCAGACTCTCCGATGATCCCCAGGGTCTCTCCCTCATAGATATCTACAGAGACATCTGTCAGGGCGTGAAGAATCTGAGGCTGTTCCCCGAACTTCTGTGCTCTGATCTTAAATTCTTTGGTGAGATTCCTGACCTTTAGTATCACTTTCTTATCACTCATTACGGTTTTCCTCTCCTCTCACCAGTTTATTCTCTTTGTTCTGCCTGTGGCAGGCCACGAAATGGCCCGGTTCCACTTCCACGAGCTCCGGTACCTCTTTGCCGCACCGCTCCTGCGCGTAGGGACATCTGTTATAAAAATTACAGCAATTGCCTGTCAGGCGCAGATCCGGCGGAACACCCGGTATGGTATTGAGTTCTCCTTTTACTGTATCGCTCAGCTTCGGCATGGAGTCCAGCAGTCCCCAGGTATAGGGATGCAGAGGCTGTGCGTAGAGTGTTTTCGTATCTGCATATTCTACCGTCTTGCCGGCATAGAGAACCATCACCGTATCGCACATCTTCCAGACAACCCCCAGGTTGTGGGTAATCAGAAGAATAGAGGTATCCATCTCATCCTGGAGTTCCTGCAGAAGTTCAAGCACCTGGGCCTGTACCGTTACGTCAAGAGCCGTGGTGGGCTCATCTGCAATTACCATCTTCGGCTTACAGCATACGGCCATGGCAATGATAACACGCTGGCACATTCCTCCGGACAGCTCATAGGGATAGGATTCCATCCGCTTTTCCGGCTGGGGGATCCCAACTTTTTTAAGGGCCTCCACTGCCATTTTTCTGGCTTCTTCTTTGGATACATCCTGGTGGGCACAGATCATTTCTACCATCTGATTGCCTATCTTAAATACCGGATCCAGAGAAGTCATAGGGTCCTGAAAGATAACCGCTATGTCCTTACCTCTGAAATTCAGCAGTTCTTTTTTATTCAGCTTTATAATATCTTTTCCCTCAAAGTCAATGGTTCCCTCCACTATCCTTCCGATTTTTGGAGGGAGAAGACGGATGATCGACGAAGCGGTTACACTTTTGCCGGATCCGGATTCTCCTACGATGCCCATGGTCTCGCCTTTTTTCAGAGTAAAGCTCACACCGTCTACCGCCTTGGACACACCGCTGGCTGTGAAGAAATATGTCTTTAAATCTTTAACTGTTAGTAAATTTTCACTCATATTTTCGTCCTCACTGTTCTTTGCTTTCTGTTTTCCTGTTACTTCTTCATCTTAGGATCCAGCACGTCACGGACGCCGTCACCAAAAAGGTTGAATCCCAGTACGGTGATAAGGATGAAAATACCTGATATAGTTGCAATATGCGGAGCTGTATTCAGACAGTCCTTTCCTGCTCTTAATATATTTCCCCAGGATGCGGTTGGCTGTGAAATCCCCAGTCCCAGGAAACTTAAGGTTGCTTCTGATATAATAGCTCCTGCTACGTTGAGCGTAGCATATACGATAATAGGAGAAATGGTGTTCGGAAGAATGTGGCGGAACAGCATTCTTATGTTAGATACGCCCAGCACCCGCCCGGCATTGCAGTACTCTTCGTTTTTTACAATATGTACCTGTCCCCGGACGACTCGGGCGAAGCTGGGCACATTTCCAATACCTATGGCCAGAATTACGTTTGGCAGCCCTGATCCCAGAATCGTCATGAGGATAATCGCCAGCAGTACAAACGGAAATGCCAGCATACCATCCATAAGACGCATAATTACTGCATCCACAGCACCTCCCAGATAGCCGGAAAGCAGACCCAGGAGGATCCCGATAATCGCACCCACTACAGTGCCTCCGATAGCCGCAATCAGTGAAACTCTGGCGCCGTATACGATCCGGGAAAATAAATCACGTCCAAACTCATCGGTCCCGAAAATATGTCCCTTTTCCCCAAAGCTCAGATAAGTCTCAGAGGGCTTAATGGCATTGGGATCGTGGGTTGCAATCAGGGGAGCTAAAATGGCCATCAGCATCATAAATACTACGATTACAAGCCCGATCATAGCTGTCTTATTTCTTCTCAATTTGTTCCAGACATTATTGGCCCTTCTCTCTCTTTTTATAAGCTGAGAATGGGCTTCTGCGCCTAAAACCTCTGCGGTTGCCGTATTTTTCTGCTTTGCCATTTAGTTGCCTCCTTTCCCGCTTTCATAGCTTACCCTTGGATTGATTACTGTATATACAATATCCACAATCAGGTTGATCACTACAAACACGATTGCTGTAAACAGGACAACACCCTGTATCAGCGCGTAGTCTCTGTTGTCAATGGCACTTACAATTAAAGTACCCATTCCCGGCCAGGAGAAGATACTTTCTGTAAGAATGGCCCCTGTAAACGCAGAAGCCAGCTGAAGGCCAAGAACGGTAACAATGGGGGGAAGCGCATTTTTCAGCGCATGCTTCCATATAACCACGCCTTCTCTCAGGCCTCTGGCTCTGAGTGCTTTTACCGCGTCATTATTCACTACCTCCAGCATACTGGAGCGGGTAATTCTGGCAAAGGTTGCCATAGGGATAGTTGACAGACAGAAGCAGGGCAGGATCATATGACTTACAACATCCCAGACACCCTTAGCCATACTGCCCATACCCATCGCCGGGAGCCAGCCCAGATTAACACTGAATACCAGCACCAGCATCAGGCCCAGCCAGAAAATGGGCATAGAGACGCCTATGAGGGCCAGCACCATAAAGATATAGTCCAGAATGGAGTACTGCCTCACCGCAGATACGATCCCTACAATCATCCCCAGCACCAGTGCAATTAATAAGCTGGTGAGTGTGATCACCAGTGTGTTGGGAATCCTCTCTTTAATTAGCTCCACTACTGACTGGTTGTAAGAGTAGGATCTGCCGAAATCTCCTTTTAAAATCTGTTTCAGATAAATAACGTACTGCTCCCCCTTGCTCTTATTGAGTCCCAGTTCTTCCTCCAACTGCTCCACTGATTCTTTCGGCGCCTGAGGGCCTAACATAGTAAGAGCAGGATTTCCCGGAATCATACGGGTCAGGATAAAAGTAAAGGTTACTACAATCAGCAGGGTGGGAATACTTTGCAGAATTCTTTTTACAATTGTCTTTAACACTAATTTTCACCACCGTTTCTTTTGTTGTTTATTATGCGAAAAAGACGGACGTAGTGAAACTACGTCCCTCTTTATCGTCGATAATCTCTCTAAATTATTGTACTACCCAGACATTCTCCTCAGCTGTACAAAGTTTGATTGTACCATCAGCTCTCTGATTGAAGTCCTGCACCTTAGGATTGATTCCAAGGCACTCTGCCGGGTTGCCATAGAAGATACCAGGATTATCATCTGTAATGATTTTCAGAGCTTTCTTGTACATCTCAGCACGTTTCGCCTGATCTGTCTCAATCAATGCATCAGATAATAACTGATCTACTTCCGGATTGCTGTATCCCTGGCCATTTCCAAGAGTTCCGATCGCGGAGGTTGCAAACATCTTGTCAAAGAAGAAGTATGGATCTGGATACCAGGACCAGGCCATAGCAAATACATCTGCTTTTCCGGATGCTGCTGTCTCACTGAAGGTACCCCACTCTACTGTGTTAATCTTCAGTTCAACGCCGATTGCCTGCCAGTAGGACTGCAGTATCGTTGCAGCTTTCTGACGGAAAGTTTCATTTGTAATATACATATTTAAGGTTATGCCATCGCCGTAACCTGCTTCTTCCAGAAGCTTCTTGGCTCCATCCGGATCGTAGGAAGGAACATCTGCCTCTACAGATTCGTCGTAGCCCCAGGACGCTCTCGGAAGAGGAAGACAAGCCGCTTCACCTTCGCCGTACTGGTATACACCGGCAGCCAATTCTTTGTAGTCAACTGCCTTTATTAAGGCTTCTCTTACCTTTGCATCTGCTGTCGGTCCGTTTACCATGTTAAAGTAAGCATATCCAATCTGAATGCCTGCCATTTTTTCCAGATTCACAGTTTCGTCTTCAGCAACAATTTTTACTGTCTCTCCGGTCAGCTGTGTGGCAATATCCACATCGCCGGTTCTCAGAGCATTTACTTCCTGGTTAGCATCTGTGATCACTTTAAAGATTACGGTGTCCAGGTTCGGCTCACCAATGAAATACTTTTCGTTCTTTTTCAGCGTTGTCTGCTGATCCAGTTCAAACTTTTCCATAGCGTACGGGCCTGTACCAACTAAGTGGTTGCCGAACTCTTCGCCCCAGCCTTCGACCTCTTCCTTCGGAACAATTGCATTTCCTGCATTGGTCAAAGCGGTAAGGAATACTGCACTGGGAGCTTTCAATGTTGCTTTTACGTGGGTCTCGTCAATGGCTTCTGCATGATCCAGCATGTCCAGACGGTTCATAGCGGACTCTTTGGCGGAACGATTCATATTATATGCCACGTCCTCTGCAGTCATCAGTCTTCCGTCCTGGTATTCTCCCGGCTGGAAGTATACATCGTCACGGATGGTAAATGTATATTCCATACCGTCATCGCTGATGATCCAATCTGTTGCCAGAGAGGGCAGAATCTCTTTTAATTCTTTGTCGTATGTTACAACTGTGTCGCACACCTGGTAAATAATCTGTGCTTCGTATGTACCCGTATACTTTACAGGGTCCAGATTTTTTGGAGAGGATGTCAGTGCAATCTTCAGTTCTCCTCCCTTTGTCACTTCTTCAGGTACTTCGATTGTGGCCTCTTTATTTACAATCTCCGTACTCTCGCCGCTGCTTTCTTCGGTAGCAGCACTGTCGTCCTTGGTGGCGGAATCATCGCTTTTTTTATTACCACAGCCAGTGAAAGCGGTCATCACCATAGCACCTGCAAGGACGAGTGCTATCCATTTCTTCTTCATACTTACCTTTCCTCCTTAAGAAATTCTCACAATAATTTTTGAATCTTCCCTCCCACCTGTTAAAAGCTCGGTATAAACTGCGGAAATATGCAGGATAGGAATTTTCAACTTTCATTGTTCTTAAAATTATACATTGTGATTTCATAGAAATCAAGCATTTTCACCTAAATATGAATAATTTAGACTTTGTCCTGTGAAATTTTTCCTGTTTTTTTTATTTCCATTAACATTTAAACCATGATTTTCACAAAGCATATTGACATTTTATGTCACTTCTGTAAACTTAGGTTAGTACTATTAACGCCGTTTCCGGTTTTTCAGTGTATGAAAATCTGCGGGGCACGGTACGTACAAGGAGGACAATGATGGTATTAAAACAAGTATTAGAAGTATTCGAATTAATGGACAAGCCTCAGGCAAACGGAAAAGAAATTATTGAACTGCTGAAAGAAAGAGGGGCCACAGAGGTCTCTATGGAAACAGTCGTGGGAGAACGCGGCACCACTGACAGCATTAAGATTCTCATCGCAGGATCCGAAGGAAAGACTGCAGGCGGAACGGCACCCACGCTGGGGATCATCGGCCGTCTCGGCGGTCTGGGCGCCCGCCCTACGATGACCGGCTTTGTCTCCGACGGTGACGGAGCTCTTGCCGCTGTGGCTGCAGGTCTGAAGTTAGCAGAGATGCATACCAACGGGGACATCTTAAAAGGAGATGTTATTGTCTCCACACATATCTGTCCGGATGCACCCACCCAGGACCACAAACCGGTCCCCTTTATGAATTCCCCTATTGATATGGCTACCTGCAATGCAAAGGATGTGGATCCACGGATGGATGCCATTGTTTCTATCGATACCACCAAGGGAAATAAAGTCATTAATGTAAATGGTTTTGCTATCTCACCCACGGTAAAAGAGGGCTACATTCTGAAAACCAGTGCAGATCTCCTGGACATCATGACCCGTGTGACAGGTAAGCTTCCCGCAGTCTTTCCCCTGGCTCAGCAGGATATTACCCCCTACGGCAATAATGTTTATCATCTGAACAGTGTGCTGCAGCCCACCACTGCCACCGATGCTCCCGTGGTAGGAGTTGCCATCACTACGGAACAGCCCGTGGCAGGCTGTGCAACCGGCGCAAGCCATCCCATGGATGTGGAGAGCGCCGCTCGCTTTGCCATAGAAGTTGCCAAAGCCTACGGCCAGGGAGAATGTTCCTTCTATGATGAAGAGGAATACAACTATCTCCTGAAACTCTACGGAGATCTGAAAATATTCCAGACCTTCGGCAACATGGACAAATAATACACAGAGCGGTAATCCTATGAAAGAAAGAATTAGAGTAGGGGCTGTTACTATAGGGCAGGCTCCCCGTGTGGATATTACCGGGGATATCCGCCCCATGCTGGCCCCGCATATAGAATTAATTGAATACGGAGCCCTGGATCCCTTCAGCTTTGAAGAGGCCAGCACCCGGTTTGCACCGGGGGAAGGGGAATCTGTTCTGGTTTCCCGCATGCGGGACGGCAGGCAGGTAACCATGTCAGAAGGGGCAGTGATCCCTCTGGTCCAGGACTGTATACTGCGTGCGGAGAAAGAAGGGGCAGAGGCAACTGTTTTGCTGTGCACTGGAAAATTTCCGGAGTTTACCCACAGTAAGCTTTTAATCACCCCTCAGCCCATCCTGCATGCTCTGGTACAAAAGCTGGCGCTGGATAAGCCCATTGGACTCTTTGTACCGGATGCATCTCAGATTGCTCAGGTGGATGAGTGGTTTTCTGCCAGCGGCATTGCTTTTGAACCAGTGGTAGCCTCTCCATATAAAGAGGCTGAACTTATGGGGCAGCGGGCACTGGCTTTCAGAGGAAAAGACCTGGCCTTTGTTCTTCTGGACTGTATGGGATACGGATGCGGGATGAAGGAGGATATCTATGCCTCCTGCCAGCTGCCTGTGATACTTCCCAGAACCTATATTGCACGGCTGCTGAATGAATTATTTGCATAAAAAAGGAATGGAGGCCTATACAAGTCTCCATTCCTTTTTTTAGACATTCAGAGGATATCTCTCTGTAAGCTCTTTCACAATTGCTTTTGCTTTCTCTTTATTATCCGGACACTGAATCATCAGAGATACTGCCTCAGCTATCTGGTCCATATCTGCCTCCTGCAGTCCTCTGGCTGTCACAGCTGCCGTTCCCAGACGGACGCCGCTGGTTACAAACGGTGATTCCGGATCATTTGGTATGGCATTTTTATTGCAGGTGATATTTGCCTCGTCCAGTAATTTCTCCATTGCCTTTCCAGTAATACCGGTTCCCCGCAGATCTACCAGCATGAGATGGTTGTCAGTTCCCCCTGACACAATATGAATGCCTCTCTTTAGCAGCCCTTCGCAGAGTGCCTTGGCATTCTTCACAATATTCTGCTGGTATTCTTTATATTCCGGCTGCAGAGCTTCTTTAAAACATACCGCTTTTGCAGCGATCACATGCATTAATGGCCCTCCCTGAATTCCCGGGAACACAGCTTTGTTAAAATTAAACTGTTTTGCAACTTCATTGCTGCTTAAAATCATACCGCCTCTGGGTCCTCTGAGGGTTTTGTGGGTGGTTGTGGTGGTTACATGGGCGTATGGAATGGGGCTAGGATGTACACCGGCAGCTACCAGCCCGGCGATGTGTGCCATGTCCACCATCAGATACGCTCCCACCTCGTCTGCGATCTCCCGGAAGCGTTTAAAGTCTATCACCCGCGCATATGCGCTGGCCCCTGCAACGATCAGCTTTGGTTTTGCCTCAAGTGCAATCTCTCTTACGCTGTCATAATCAATCACACCGTCATCGTTGACGCCGTAAGGAACAATGTTAAAATATGCCCCTGACATATTTGCCGGGCTGCCATGGGTCAGATGTCCTCCATGAGCCAGATTCATCCCCATCACCGTATCCCCCGGCTTCAGGATCGCAAAAAATACTGCCATGTTGGCCTGGGCACCGGAATGGGGCTGCACATTAACATACTCACATCCGAACAGCTCTCTGGCACGCTCTATTGCCAGTCTCTCTACAACATCTACATAGTCGCATCCGCCGTAGTATCTTTTTCCCGGATATCCCTCGGCGTATTTATTTGTTAAAGGACTTCCCATAGCCGCCATAACAGCCTTGCTCACCCAGTTCTCGGATGCAATCAGTTCGATATGGGAATTCTGCCTGTCTACTTCTTCTTTTATCGCCTCCGCAATCTCCGTATCAACGGCCTTAATCTCATCAAATGAATACATGATGTTCCTCCTTAAATTCTCCCTTTTAGTAACAGCATCAAATTACATTATATACACTTTACTACTGCATTGCAATAAGAAAAAGACAAATATCCGCCCCACAAATACACTCTCTCTGTTTTCACCATTTTTTTGATTTTTTTCGAGGTTTTATTATGATTTTTGCACTATCGTTTCGTTTGACTATTATATAATAATTTGTTTTAATAGAGATAGTAATACATTTTACATAACAAAGGAGAGTTGTTCTATGAAAAACTTTGAATATTTTGCCCCTACAAAAGTAATATTCGGGAAAGATACAGAAAACCAGGTGGGAGCTCTGGTGAAAGCGCAGAACTGCCAAAAGGTTCTGGTGCATTACGGCAGCGAGAGCGCCAAACGCTCCGGACTTCTGGATCGCATCTTCTCTTCTCTCGCGGACGCAGGGGTTGATTATGTCAGTCTGGGCGGCGTAGTTCCCAATCCCAGATTATCTAAAGTATATGAAGGTATTGAACTTTCTAAACAGGAGCATGTTGATTTTATTCTGGCTGTAGGGGGAGGAAGTGTCATAGACTCCTCGAAGGCCATCGCCTACGGAGTCGCTAATCCCGACACCGATGTATGGGAGTATTTTGCCAAGACGGCCCAGGCAAAGGCCTGTCTGCCCCTGGGATGTGTGCTTACCATTGCAGCGGCCGGAAGCGAGATGAGCAATTCCTGTGTCATCACAAAGGAGGACGGATGGATTAAAAGGGGCTACAACGATGACATCAGCCGCTGCCAGTTCGCTGTTATGAACCCCGAGCTTACCTATACCCTTCCTCCTTATCAGACAGCCAGCGGATGTACAGATATTTTGATGCACACCATGGAACGCTATTTTGTTCCATTTGACACAATGGAGCTCACAGACGGCATCAGCGAAGTCTTAATGCAGACTGTAATCTGCAATGCCAGAATCCTGATGCAGGATCCTGCCAACTATAACGCCCGTGCAGAAGTTATGTGGGCGGGAAGCCTTTCTCACAACGGCCTGACCGGATGTGCTACCCTGGGAGGCGACTGGTCCTGCCATCAGCTAGAGCACGAGCTTGGAGGCATGTTTGACGTAGCCCACGGAGCAGGACTGGCCGCTGTATGGGGCAGCTGGGCCCGCTATGTCTACAAAGAATGCCCGGAACGCTTTGCTCAGTTTGCCACGAATGTCTTCAATATCTCCTGTGACGGAAACGATTATGAGAAGACTGCCCTTGCAGGAATTGCTGCCATGGAAGACTTCTTCCGCTCCATTCAGATGCCCACGTCCATCCATGAACTTGGGATTGACGTAACCGATGAACAGATTGAAGAACTCGCATATAAATGCAGTTTCCAGGATAAAAGAACCATTGGGATGATGAAGGTGCTGAAGCGGGAAGATATGGTAAAAATTTATAAGATGGCAAGATAAATGATAGTTTTGTGTAATTGTTTTGTGTATGTAAAGTTCGAGATAAAATAGTCGGCCAGCGTAGCGTTGCAGACGGACGGATATAGAAGGGAGTACCGGGGGGACAGGGCCAGTCCAGGGGCCGGGGGATAGGGACAAGTCAGCTCGAGGCTCCGTTCCCCTAAGCTAAGTCCTACCAGCTGCTAATCTCGTCAGGAAAGCCTTCCTCGTTAATCAGCTGGTGGACTGGATCTTGGGCTCACTCCGCTTAACCTCCCTGACTTGTCCCTATCCCCCGGCCCCTGGACTGGCCCTGTCCCCCCGGTACTCCCTTCTATATCCTGGCAGAGACTCACTTCACATTCACGGAAAACGTGTGGGGAAGGTCGAATGTTGTACACTTTTCATATTATTCATCATTTATGATTGCTCGATGTTTTGGATAAACATCCAAACCTGTTACCGTTATCACCTCCATACTTTCTGGCTACATTACAGCTATATTCTATCTGACAATTTTACAGTCATATCCTATGTGAATAATATCATTCCCCTTCTGATAAATTTACCCCCTGGAACTTCCCTATACCCAGGTGAGAGGAATTCCGCGGCGGCGGGCGGGCTTGGTTGGGGGGAGGAAGGCTTAAGTTTCGCGGACGATTCCGCAGGAGTGAATAGAGAGTCTTAGGCAAAACCGGGATTCACGCTGGAGATTTTTTCGGCAGTCCAGGCCGAAAAAAAGTGAGCATGGGCAGAGAATGCATCTAAAGCATTCTTTGCACATACGAACGGTGCTCCGGCGGGGATTCCGGTTTTGTCTTAGACTCTCTTGGCGACGGAGGTGTCCCCGGAACTTAAGCCTCCCTCCCGTCCGAACCAGCCAGCCCGCTGCCGCGGGATTTCTCTCACCGTCCCCCCGCCACCCAAACCTGCCGTCATGAATCGCCTTGAGCCGATGTCCAAGTTACACTCCTAAATCCCAATTTTATTCGATCTGTCAATTTTACAGCTATCTCCTATGTGAAGGATACCATTCCCCATCTGAGCAATCTACCCCCTGGAACTCTCCCATACCCAGGTGAGAGGAATCCTGCGGCGGCGGGCGGGCTGGGTTGGCCGGGAGGGAGGCTTAAGGTCCGCGGACGATTCCGCAGGAGTGAATAGAGAGTCTTAGGCAAAACCGGGATTCACGCTGGAGATTTTTTCGGCAGTCCAGGCCGAAAAAAAGTGAGAATGGGCAGAGAATTCATCTAAAGCATTCTTTGCACATACGAACGGTGCTCCGGCGGGGATTCCGGTTTTGTCTTAGACTCTCTTCGCGACGGAGGTGTCCCCGGAACTTAAGCCTCCCTCCCGTCCGAACCAGTCAGTCCGCCGCCGCGGGATTCCTCTCACCGTCCCCCTGCCACTCACACCTTCCGACTGAAAAAGTCTCAACCTTAGGAAGTTAACTCCAAGTTTTCCCTATGCGCAAAAAAAGAAACGCCGTACCGCAGCCAGTTTCCCTCCTGCATTACAACGTCTCCGCATTTCCTCACATACCCCTACGATTGAACGGCAGACCGGTTTATAATCTTAGCCTCAGAACAGCTTTCCAATTCCCCTTTTTGGAAGGTAAAGGTCTGCTCCAGAGTTTCAGTCTCCCGGATATGGTCTAGACTATATGCAATATACTTCCCCTTGTAATTCTCTATTTCCTGTAAATCTTCCGAGTGATACCCAAGTACCAGATCTGCCCCTTCTTCAATCGCTGCATGTCCCAGTTCTCGCTGCTGCTCCTCTGTATTTTCCGCTCCCCAGTTAATACAGAGAATGACCAGCTGGGCATCCATGTTTCTTCCGGCCAGTATGTTCTTTTTTATTGCTTCCTGGCTTCCTGTTGTCCCATCTGCTGCATTGATCCCTGTGAATGCAATTTTTATTCCCCTCACCTCCTTTACAGTGACTCTGTCATAGCCAAAACTGGTGATACCTGATTTTGTAAGGTGATGCACCGTATCCAGGTATCCTTCCTCCCCGTAGCCTTTGCTGTGACTGTTCGCAAGATTCACTGCATTGATACCGCCCTTGTGTAGAAGTTCTACCTGTTTTGGAGATGCCTTCACGGCATTCTTACTTTCCTTTTCCAGGTCTTCTTCTGTCAGAACACTTTCCAAATTCGTGATAATAATTTCTCCCTTTTCGGAGGCAAGATTCAGATGTTTCAGCTCTGCAGCAGCTTCTTCTTCCAGGCTGCAGCTTGCGATAGCGCGAAGTTTAATGGTTTCTGTATACTCCGTTGCCGCTCCGACCGCTCCATCAGCTGTTTCTCCAGGCATACTGTTTACCCTGAGAAAATGAAAGAAAAAGCAAACCAGAGCTCCTGCCCCTGCGGCCAGGAACAGCTTTATCATTTTAACCGCAAAGGCCCTTCTCTGCTGCTGCCTGATTCTCGGATTACTATATTTTGATTTTCTAACCACTTCTTTCATCTGAAGTCACCCCGCCTGCCTTTTACCGGTCCGAAAGGGAATTCCGGCGTTTCTTGCTTTGACTCCCAAAGTATACCATTTTTAAATTAACATACTGTATTATATCTTTTACTTTTTGTCCACGTTTGTATAATATATTGATTACACAGCCTTTACACACGATTCCTATTTCTTTACAAAATTAAAAAGTATGTTGCAAAATCTCCTCAAAATGTTAAGAATTTATTGGAATAAGAAAATGGGGCAGTCCTGAAAACGTAAATTTTCAGGACTGCCCCTTATGAAATCCTATGTGTCCGGCACTTTTCGAGAGTCTCCTCCAAGCCTGCCCGATACTTTAATCAGAGGGTATCAAGCCTGCTGTAACCGTCAAATGCATATAACTGTGTTTGGTTTTCATCTCCGTGGGCCGAAATGATGTCCCCTACATATATGGTATGATCCCCTACATCAAAACAATTTGTTAAACGGCATTCTAAGCTTACCCTACTGTCAGCCACAAGTGCAGTATTTATTTCAGATGCCCGGAACATCTCTATCCCAAACTTGGAAACCTTGTCTACCACTGCTCCGGAACATCTGCCACAGTTCAATGCTGCTTCCTTTAAGTCTTTTCCCACAATATTGAGAGCAAATTCTTCACTTTCGCGGATCAGCCTTCCGCTGTATCCCCTGTTGCTTAAGCAGACGCCTAATTTGGGAGGATGGTTGCTTAAATATGTCCACCATGAAACTGCCATAATATTGGTTTTTCCGTCCTTCCCTGCAGCTGACAGGAGCGCAAAGGGAGACGGCGCAGTCATTTTCTGTGCCTGGTTTATTGTGATTTCTTTCATAAACGATTCTCCTCCACCGACAGAAACAATATATCCTGTCTTTTTCATGTGAGTGTTAAAATAATACAATGTTAATAATGATGGCGCAGCAATCGCTGCAATATTAGGATTCGGGACAGAACCCACGGCAGGGGAAGCTTGTTCCTGCCGTGGGTATTCTGCTATTTGTTCTCCATATAGCTTACAACTGCCTGAAGATTCTCACGGAAGCTGCCTTCCTTTACAAACGCCTTTTCAAAAAGTGCAGAACCCATTGTAAAAGTCCATGGACTGATCTTGAACATGGTATCTATCCGGGCAAAACTATTGATCGATCCGGCAATACAAATCTGTGCATCTACTGCCGCACAGAATTCATAGGCAAGTTTTTCTCCGTCAATTACATGGCGGTATGCAAGGATATCAAAACCTGTGATTCCCTTTTTAATCATTTCCTTTGCATCCTCAATGATCTCCTCATTGGTGCCCTCCAGAATGCTGGGGCTTCCGGAAACCTTGCCCACAAAGGGAAGGTACGTCATACCGTTTTCCTTCAAAAGCTTTGCAACGGAGTCGTAATAAACTGTCCCACACAGATAATCAAAACCACAGTCAATGGCTGTCCTTGCGCCATCCAGACAACTTTCCTCATCGTAAGTGACAACCTCCAAGAATGTGATCTTTCCCGCCTTTTTCATGGCATCTGCAAGCGCCTTCATCTGATCCTTGGGCAGACCCACATTTTTGAAGCCCCAGTATTTTACATTTAAATCCTTGCATTCCTCAAATACCTCCGCAGCATTTTTTACTGTTACATCATGGTGCGTCAGCATGATAATAATTTCTGGTTTCATAATGAATATTCTCCTTCATATAAACAATTATTTTTTCAATTACATTACTGATTAAAAAATAAAATTTTAAGTCTGTTTAATTTAAATAGATACAAATTTGATATCGGCAAATTTGCAGATAACTTTCAGCTGCTCCGCAAGATCTCCTTCCTTCACAACGATATGATGGTGGAATCCTTCAGAGATCATTTTGTCAACCACACACGCAGGACTCATGCTGTCGGAGCGAAGTTTCATTACCATTTTCTCGCCGGCATCTGCCCACTCCTCTCGGCTTACCGGAAGCGTACTGCCGGTTGCAGCAAACAACTGATATTTACCTTCAGCCCCCTGAAAGTCTGCAAAAGTTACTTTGTCCATCTGCTTTACCGGGACACCGACGAAAGAACCGGTCTCACCGGAAGGATTTACGACTACCTTATCCATGGATGCTGCCATAGAGGATGGACTGCTTCCCTCATGGCAGACCACCAGATAATTCTGCTCATTGTTGACCTCACCGGTCTCCCCTAAAACACAGGGCGCATTATCTGTCAAAAGATTCAGAATAAACTGAAGAACGGTATGGGCGATATCTCCTTCCGTATCAACAACGAACCCTTCATCTGCAAGCCAGGAAGCAACCTGATTCATAAGTCCGCCGTAACGTGGATAGCATTCCGCCGCAATCCCATCCAGGTTATACTCTTCTGCCAGAGACTTTGTGGCCATATACATTTTCGCTGACTGGAGCATAACTTCTTCGGAACACTTAATCTGCCCTGTCCTTGATTTCAGTTCCTCAAGTGTTCTGGCTGCATCAGCCTCTGAGATTTTTTCAGCCTCTCCCATAATGTCTTCCATCTCCAGATGGATAATCGTAGGTCCAAGCTTCTCAGAGAAATCCCATTCCTCCAGACTCATATCCTGAGGGCCTGCAACACGCCAGGTCTGCCTGGGTCCTGCCAATGCTACACGCATCGTTTTCAGTCTCCGGATTGCTGTGCCTGCAATTGCTACCTTCTTAATTTTTGATATCAACGATTCATCATCTGCCAGGCCATACACATACTCAAACTTTATACCCTGTGTTTTGAGAACTGAGGCAAAATTCTGTACACAGCCTATTGAGAATGTCTCCGGGTAAGGAACCGCCCAGAAAACAACCGGTACTTTCAATTCATGTATAAAAATATATTTAAGGGAATCCATGACCCAGGTGACATCCATGATTACAATAGCATCAATGTCTGCTTCTCTCATCTGATCACATACATGAAGCGCATCTCCTGCATTCCATACAGAGCGAAAGGCTGTCACCACCTCCATGCCTGCCTGTCCGAGAACCGTCGTTGCAGAAGCAATCAGTTCGTCATGGCGTTCTCCCCCACTTTCTATTGGGCTGCAAAGACCCACCAATCCTATTTTTGCTGTCTTCATTTTACTTCCTCACTTTTCTATTTATTGCGTTGGACCTCCCGCCCAAACAACTAAGGCAGGGATCGTTCCTATATTTGTTATTTCATGTGGCTCGCCTTCTTCAATCAGTAAAGCCTCGGCCTCTTCCAGTTCATAGAAACTGCCTGATTCGGGATTCCTTACTATCACATGACCTTTTGCTGCAAAAAAAACTTCGTGAGATACCGGATGGCCATGATCAACTCCACCTGTCTGACCCGGAAGCAGTTCCGACGTCCCGAACCACATTTTGTCTGTTCTCACATACTCCCGGCAGACCTCCAGCCCATCAAGGCTTACGTTTGCATTTGATTTTGTTATTTTTTGCACAAACTTCTCCTCTCTTTAAACGGTAGCATCAAAACACTCATTCAGATCATGAAACAGTTTATTATAAAGAGTGAATCCATAGTCATAAACTTGTCTGTTGACTGAATTGGGATAATACTCGTCCTTCACCTGCGCCATACTCTCTACTGCGTCCTCTATACTGTCAAATACTCCAACAGCTTTTCCGGCAAGAATCGCTGCACCCAAAGCGGCAGAGGCTTGGTCGGACTTCATAGTGGTCATTTTAATCCCTAAAATGTCACACTTAATCTGATTCCACACCTTGCTTTTTGAACCGCCGCCAAGGCTTCTAATCTCCTGTACCTCTATCCCCATGGAACCTAATGCTTCGATATTCCTGCGGATGATGTATCCGATTGATTCCATGATCGCACGGACAAAATGTGATTTTCCATGCTGTAAGGTGAAACCAAACCAGACCCCTTTTGCTTTTGCGTTCATGTCTGGTGCCATGGAGCCTGACAGATGAGGCAGCATCACAAGCCCGTCGGAACCAGGCGGCGCCAGATCCGCTTCTTTGCTCAGCAAATCATATGCATCCGTAGCTGTCATCGATTCTATATCCATCTCCTGCTGACAGAATTTATCCCTGAACCAACGAAGCGTCATGCCGCCGTTTGTAAATGTATGTATCATATAAGTGTCGGGCACAGCGAAATAGTGCAGCGGCATATTTCTGTCCGGATCGAACACCGGCTTTGAGACTGGTACACATATGGCCAGTGCCGCGCCAATATTTTCGGAAAACAATCCCTCTTTTACATTTCCAACTCCGATTGCGCCTGCCGCCTGATCCAGGCAGCCCGTACATACAGTCAAATTTTTGCAGAGGCCCAATTCATCGGCTGCCTCCGGCAAAATATTTGCCACAGCCTCACCCGATTCCCGAACTTCAGGAAGCTGGGATTCCCCGATTCCGATATAGTCAAGCACATCCTTCCAATATCTTTTATGGATAATATCCCAGTAGGTTGTGGAACATACAAGGGATCCTTCTGTTACCCATCTTCCAGTCAGCCGATAGATAAAATAATCCTCAATCAATGCAAATTTGGCCGTCTTGTCAAAGATTTCTTTTTCGTTGTTCTTTATCCAAAGTATTTTGGATGCGGGCCAGCAGGGTTCGAAGCTGACCTGCCCGGTCGTTCTGTAACAAAGTTCGTCTCCAAATGTTTCTTTGAGGGCGGCCGCCTCTTTTTCTGCACGGTTGTCCATCCAGACAATTGCCTTACGAAGGCAATTACCGCTTTCGTCTACGCAAAACAAGGTCTCTCCCTGTGCACTGATTGCCAATGCACAGCTATCAGTATCAGAAATCACATACTGTTTTCTGATTTCCTTTACCCCTTCCTTAAAAGCATTCCAATAGGTTTCTGCAGGAACCTCCACAAAGTTAACTCGTGGAGTATCAAGGGTATACTCTTGTGTTGACACTGCCAGCATCCTGCCTTCTGTATTAAAAAGAGCAATTTTTTCTGCCGTTGTCCCTATATCAAGACCAATTAAATACTGCATGGGTTCTCTCCTTTCCTTGATTTTCTTCTGCTGCCCGAACAGACAACAGTACCTTTTTATTTCCTTTTTTGAATATATTTATCCACATATTCGTTGGTTAACTTAATAAGCTCTTTCCGGCAGAGTAAAATGATCAGCACTGTAAACAGACACATCCACGCCATGAAAAAATCATTCAGTACATAGGCATTTTCCAATCCCCCGACACAGCCAAAATAGCAAAATACGAGAGCGATAAGCTTAAAGATTACCCTGCTTGTCTTTGTGTTGAAATAGGCCGCCAAAGTAGTTTCCCCGTTATAAACGTCCGTTATCATGGAAGAGAAACCAAACAGCAGCAATATCACTGCTACGAAGATAGCTGAGAGCTCATGACTGATGCCCAAACCGCTCGAGAAGGCCGCTGTTACAAGTGCAGAACCTGCATCACCTGTTTTCCATTCTCCCGTGCAAAGGATTACCAAAGCGGTAAAAGTACATACAATTATTGTATCAATGAATACTTCCGTAATAGCCCATATCCCTTGTTTTGCAGGATGTTCCGTATCCGCATTCGCATGAGTAAAGGGAGAAAGCCCCTGCCCTGCAGCACTGGAATATACCCCTCTAGCCATACCATTAGAAAATGCTGCAAATAAGGTTGCTCCGGCGAAGCCGCCCACGGCCGCCTGCCCGGTAAATGCCGATTTAAAGATCAATCCCAGGCTTCCCGGAATTGCTGTAATGTGAAAAGCTAAAACAAGTATACCTGCAGCAATATAAATAATTGTCATTACCGGAACACAGAGTTCGCAAAAACCACTGATTCGTTTCCAGCCGCCGAATGCCAGCAGAGCTGTTATAATCACGATAACAATTCCAATAATTACAGGCGACACCTCAAAAGCCGATGTTATTGCATCTGTAAATCCGTTCGTGTGAATCCCCAGACCTACACACATCGAAATCATACAGGAAAAGGCAAATGCGTGGGCTAACCAGTGCCATTTTTTCCCCAGACCGTTTTTTGCGATGATATTCATGCCGCTTACATAGTTTCCTGTCACCGAATCGGGATTCCTGTAACGCACAGCCAAAACAACCTCGGCGTATTTGATGATCATACCGAAAAGAGCAACCATCCACATCCAGAACACCGCGCCCGGTCCGCCGACTCCAATGGCTACTGCAACACCGACGATATTGCCGGTTCCAATTGTATTTGCTATGGAAGTGCATGCGGCACGCCAAGGAGAAGTTCCGGTTTCCCCGGATCCTTTATCTTTCAGATTTCCCAGGGTGTTCTTTATAATTTTGCCAAAATAACGAAATTGAAAGCCCTTCGTATAAAAGGTGATAATAATCGCAACTGCCGCGATCAATCCTGCTATAGGAATACCCCACATAAAATCACTAAATGTTCCCATAAAATCAAATATCTTTTTCATATTTCATCCCTCACATTCCATTCGGTAGTTTGTATCATCTGTGTACGCCTAATCTGCTTACCCCCATCAAAGCAAAGCCTTTACTTTCCTAATTAATCTGACTGAGTTTTCCCGCATTTTCCTATTAACGGTCATATCCCACGTTTTTCCTGTACCAATGCCCCATACATTCCGTCACAATCTTGCGCGCCGCAAACAAAGAAACCATAGATGAATCCAAGTTAGGAGCGACTTCCACTACATCCATCCCCATAATATTCAGATTTTTGAACAGATAATCCAAGATATTCAAAAGCTCACGTGAATCCATTCCGCCGAACTGAGGTGTTCCGGTTCCGGCTGCATATGCTGGATCCAGACAGTCGATATCAAGTGTGAGGTAAATATTTTTATGTTTTTTCATCTTTTCCACAATTTTTTCTGCGCTCTGCTTCCAACCCAGTTCCCGAATCTTTTTAGAAGAAATGACATTTACCTTATTTTCTTTTAAAAATTCCACCTCTACAGTGTCCATGCTTCGGATCCCAATAAAATATAGAGAATCAATCCCAGCTATATGTTCAAGTTCCAGCGCCCTTCGTTCTGTAGAGCCGTGTGAATATTTATTTCCATGCTGGTCATCATTCAAATCAAAATGAGCGTCCAGGTGAATGATTCCGAAATCCTCCCCCAGTCCCTGATCCACCCCTTTTTGAACCGGAATTGTCACAGAGTGATCACCGCCGATCATAATGAAAAATTTTCCTTTTTCTGCACATTCCCGGCTAATAGTCTCAGCCTCTTGAAAGAAACTCTCCTGACTTGTGCAGTCTACATTCCCCACGTCTACAACTTTAAGATCACCAAAATATTCCAGTTCCTCTGTAGTCGGATCAATTGTATAAGTAATATTACGCAGTTCGTCCGGCGCTGTACTTGCACCACCCCGGAAGGAAACTGCACCGTCATAAGGTATTCCGAAAATTACAACATCCGCGTCTTCCAGCTTCATTCCAGGTTTCTGTAATCCGGCCCATAATGAGGAGTTTTGAATCATTTCCTTTGTATTCATACTTTTGTACCTCCTATTTTTCAACATCCACAGACAATTTCTCGTACGGTATATAATGTCCGGTCAATATCACCTTCCGTGCAGTAGGGCGCCAGACCTAACCGAATCAGTCCGCCGCTCTCAGCCAATCCGATTGCTGCCACGGCTTCCACTGCATAGAAATCACCGTGCCATGAATTGATGCCCTTCGCACCAAGAGCCTCCGTCACCTTTTCAGGCGCATGTCCTTCCACTGTAAAGACCACAGTCGGTGTCCTAGGCTGTCCTTCCGCCGGTCCCCATACCTTCACGCCGGGGATTGCCCGCAGACCCATGCGCAGCTTCTTCGCCAGTGCACTTTCGTACTCATCAATTGCAAGCATACCTGCTACTACAGCTTTTCTGCGCCCTGTCAATGTCCCAAGCTGTTCGGCAAAACATTCTGTATACTGTTCGCCGATAGAAGCGATAAAATTGACTGCCTCGGTGATTCCCTTTAAAGACTCATACTGAGGGGTGCCCATATGGAATTTTCTGCTGCCTTCACTGATGTCATCGCACTTCGCATTATTAAAATCCAGACTGGCTATATGCTCCTTCTTCATATAAATAACTCCCATGTGGGGACCAAACCACTTATAAGGGGAGCAGAGCAGCACATCCGTGTCGATATCCTTCACGTCTATCGGAAAATGAGCTGAATAGTGGACAGCATCTACGACAGTAAAAGCGCCATATTCGTGTGCAAGCTTAATAAATTTTTTGACATCCGTCACTGTTCCCAGTGCATTGGAAGCCCAGTTTACCGCTACCACCCTCGTCTTATCGGAAAGCTTGGCCTTATAATCTTCAAAGTCCAGCTGCTGGGTTTCCGGATCCAGCCTGACTGTTTTTACCACACAGCCAAACCGTTCCAGGGATCTCCAGGGCGCACTGTTACACCTGTGGTCAATCTCCGTAACGATAAGTTCGTCACCTGGCTGAAAGTTTTTAGAAAGATTCATCGCCAAGTTAAAATTATTTTGTGTAGAGGAACAATTAAAACCAATTTCGTCCGGGTCACAGCCCAGTAAATCCGCTGCCGCTTCGCGTGCAGCATACTCGATACCACGCGCCATTCTGCCGGCTTTAAAATTTCCATCCTCGTTAGCATTATCATTGACCATATAGCCAAACATGCCATCCAGTACCCGCTGCGGAATCTGGGTTCCTCCGGGACCATCTAAATAGGCAATCGGGACACCGTCAATTTCCAGCTTGCATGCCGGGAACTGTTCACGAACAGCGTTTACATCAAATTTGAAATTCATAAATAATACCTCCTTTATTTTTTCTCTTTTTCAAATTTTCTAGCTTTATTATATGTTTTAGCAAATTGCATCTCAATGACCTGATTTTAAACAAAGTGCAAAAATTCTTTCTCCTTTTTGTATATATTACAATTTATAAAAACTGACCTCTCTGCCTTTTTCTGCCTGTCTTAAAAAACACAGGTAATTTTAAGGCCTCCAATACAAAACAAGCATATCCCGCAGAACTTCGTGTCTTTCAGTACACGATACCCTGCTGGATATGCTTGTTTTCTTTTTTCTTCCTTGCATCTTCAATTTTGCTTTTTGTATATTTTACTGTTTCATCTGAGTTGTTTTTGTATATTTTCTTAATCAAATAATTCCATATTCTCCCTAATAAAAGGAAGTGCATAAAAAATCTTCACCGCAGAAAATAATTCCACCTCAAAATTTCTGTCGCTAAAGTCCTTACCGAAGAGCTCACAGATTTTCTTAAGCCTGTATCTCACAGTATTAATATGAGCATTCATCCTCTCTGCTGTTTTTTTTAGGTTCCCGTTGGACGCCTCATAAGCCATCAGGGTCAGCCATAGGTCAGCATTCATTTTCCTGTCATATTCAAAAATAGGCTGATATGTCTTGTCCATATACCGTTCCATCTGTACTGCGCTCCGGGCCTGAAGCAAAATCTGATACCAGCCCAAACAATCATAAGAGCAAATCCTCTGACCGTAAGTCTGTGCATAAAAACAGGCAAAATAACTCTCCAGCAGCGCATCCCTGAAATCTCCCTTAAATCTATGAGTTTCGCTGACTCCTACAATGAACCGTTCCGGCTCCAGAGAAAGCTTTTTATACCAGCTCTCCGCTCTCTCTGTGCGCTCGTTTTTGCTCTGGTCAATCGTACGGATATAAAAAGCCCCGGACTTATAGCGGATAAGATTATCACTGCCCCATTTCTTTTTTCCTTTAATTAAGTTATTCAGGTTGTTTTCAGCAAGAAAATTCACAGGCTTAATATAGCAGATTTCATAAGAGTTTCCCATAGATGGATTCATCTTCAGCACCCTCTCCTTCACTTCCGCTTGGGTGAAGTGGTTATTTAGAATCTCCACAATATTTTTCTCCTGAAAGTTGCTGTCATTCAGCCTCTGTTTCAGATCATTAATTCCTATTATAATTTTCTCAAAATAGCATTGATGATCATCAATAATGAAAATCGGGAAATTATGTTGGTTTGCAAACCAGATGACGTCTCTCGAGATTTCAAGCTGGAAAACATTACGGATGGCAAGCCCGGCAGCCTTAACCCTGCATAGCCGCTTTACTGCGGGAAATATCAGGCTGGCATCCCCAGCTGCATACAGGAATGTTGTCAGGACAAATTCCCCATCCGACCAGCTTGCGTAAGAAGAGCCTTTCCTTGTAAACTCATAGTCTAAGATAGAAACCTTCTCTATTTCATTGTCTAACCCCTTCTCTCCCGCAATCAGCTTCATTCCGTTCATAACATCCAGATCCATGATATCCCGAAAACTGAACATTCTGTTTCCTCCTTTTCTTCCGCAACATTTACAGTAGAATTATACTTCAAAAATCAGGTCTTCGTAGGATGGCATCGGCCATATCTGCTTATCGACAAGCATCTCCAGCTTATCGATCGGGGCGCGAAGCGCTGCCATTGCCGGAAATACATGGGAATGATAATATTTCGCCCGTACGGCTCCTTCTGCTTCTATTAACGCTTGTTCCGTTACTGCTTTCAGAGCGTCCAGCGCCGTTTTAGCTTCTGCCAGCAGTGCTGAAACCTCATTCAGCAGTGCTGCCTGTACGGAACAGTCTGCCCCCGTGGTTTTCACAACCAGCACTGAATCTGCCAGCGTCTTTGTATAATGTATAACAGCCGGAATAATCTGCTTGCATGCCATATTGATCATCGTACGAGCCTCAATATTGATTGCTTTTGCATATGCATCATACTGAACCTCCGCCCGGGATTCCAGCTCGTTCCTTGTAAATACATGGAATTTTTCAAATAGAACAACTGCCGCATCAGAAATAATGGCAGGTATCGCCTCTACCATAGAGCGGACATTCGGCAGGGCGCGCCTTTCTGCCTCGCGTGTCCATTCTTCAGAATAACCGTCTCCGTTGAAAATAATCCTGCGGTTCTCCGCCGCATATTCCCTGAGCAGACCATTGACTGCCTGACTCACGTCATCTGCCCTCTCCAACACGTCGCATGCCTCGCAGAAAGCTTCTGCAACGATGGTATTAAGTACAATATTCGCTCCTGCAGCAGAATCACTGGAACCGACCATGCGGAACTCAAATTTATTTCCGGTAAATGCAAACGGGGAGGTGCGGTTTCTGTCTGTCGCATCTTTTGCTAGAGTCGGAAGCGTTCTCACACCGGTCAAAAGTCTGCCGCCTTTTAAGCTTCGGGTTGCTTCCCCAGTACGGATCAACTGCTCCAGCACATCCTCAAGCTGATCCCCGAGGAAAATCGAAATGATCGCCGGAGGTGCCTCATTGGCCCCGAGTCGGTGATCATTCCCGGTGACGGCTGCAGATTCACGCAGCAGATCTGCATGACGGTTGACCGCTTTGATAATACAGGTTAAGATAAGAAGGAACTGTGTATTCTCATGTGGCGTCTTTCCCGGTTCCAGAATGTTGATTCCGTCATCTGTCATCAGCGACCAATTGTTATGCTTGCCAGAACCGTTCACTCCTGCGAAAGGCTTCTCATGGAACAGGCACTTCATTCCATGTCGGTATGCGATTCTCTCAAGCGTCTGCATAATAAGATGATTGTGATCCACAGCTATATTCGCTTCCGCATAAATCGGTACCAGCTCATGCTGCGCCGGTGCCACCTCGTTATGCTGGGTTTTTGCCGGTACGCCCATCCTCCAGAGTTCTCCGTTAACTTCCTTCATAAATGACGCAGCCCTCTGAGGGATCGTCCCGAAATAGTGGTCATCCAATTCCTGTCCTTTCGGAGGCATTGCACCAAACAGAGTACGCCCCGTATAAATCAAGTCTTTTCTCTGTTTGAACTTCTCCGCATCAATAAGAAAGTATTCCTGCTCAATCCCCACGGAAGGAGTCACCCTTTTGGACGCAGTATTGCCAAACAAGCGCAGCAGACGGAGGGCTTGGGTGCTGATAGCTTCCATGGAGCGCAAAAGAGGAGTTTTCTGATCCAATGCTTCCCCCGTATAGGAGCAGAATGCCGTAGGAATACAGAGAGTAGAACCCCCCGCGTCATGCCTTACAAACGCCGGAGAGGTACAATCCCAGGCGGTGTAGCCTCTCGCCTCAAAGGTAGTCCGCAAACCTCCGGATGGAAAGGCAGACGCATCCGGTTCTCCTTTGATCAGCTCCTTACCTGAAAAACTCATCAGCACCTTGCCGTTAGGCAATGGCGCTGAAATAAAAGAATCGTGCTTCTCAGCCGTCACTCCATTCAGCGGCTGGAACCAGTGAGTATAGTGTGTGGCGCCTTTTCCTATTGCCCATTCCTTCATCTCATGGGCAATAACATCCGCTGTCTCCGGATCTAATTCTTTTCTCTCTTCAATCGTTTCCTTCAGATTCTTGTAGATCTTTTTCGGCAGACGTTCCTGCATTACGGTATCATTAAACACATCTTCCCCGAAAATATCCGCAACGCCATATAATTCTAAGCTCATAGTTTTACCTCTTTTCGTATTACTAAAACGGATATTCAGCGCAATTGCTGCTTCATTTGAATCTCCATTACTTATGAATTGTACCACAAGTTGTAATACAGAAGCTTTGTACTATTTCCAAACTTTCTCTTTTCTATTTGTAGCATTCACAACTCTAATGTATTGCTTTCATAAGGCTCTTTTTCTATTATATATGGATCTATAAGTGAATTCTGCCGAATTATATTTTACCGCTCAGCATCTCTATCTTTTCCATTATTCTTGTCTTTTCGTCACCTTCTGCCGGCGTGGGCTGATAATTATTCCGGCTGGAGGAGGAAGATATGGAACATGGAATAATATTCACTGTCTCGTCCTCCTGGAGTTTCCCGTCCAGAAAGGTAAATGTCTGCTGGAAAATCATAGTGTCCTTATCGCTGGGATTTTTATTTCCGCCGAAGCAGAAATTTCCCAGGCTGTATACAATTTTCTTTCCATTATAGGTTTCAATTCCCTGCAGTACATGAGGATGGTGGCCTACCACAAGATCTGCACCATTGTCTACTGCTATATGGGCAAGATCTTTTTGTATTTCATTGGGCACAGTGGCCCTTTCTTCTCCCCAGTGGAAACTTACTATTACAAGATTGGCACCCTGTTCTTTTACCGCCGCGATATTGGTTTTCAGCTGTTCTTCTCTCTCCATGCCATCGGCAAGTACATAGATTCCCACCAGGCCGACCTTCAGCCCTTTGATCTCCATCACCGCGGTCTTGTCATAACCAAAGGTTGTGATATTTGCTTCCTCCAGATACTTTACCGTATCCTCATAACTGGACTCCCCATAGTCTTTGCTGTGGTTATTAGCCATGTTGGCGGCCTCTACTGAACCGTTAGTAAGAATATCCACATAGGATGGATCTCCCTTAAAGGCATAAAGCTTTTCTGCCCGGCTGTCTGAGGTGGTAAGGGTTCCCTCCATATTAACAATGGTAAGATCATCGGCCTCGAATATACTCTTTACATTCTGAAAGAAATAAGCGCCTCCCTGTTCATTGTAATAGGCATTCAGACTGGTGCTCTGATCAAACCCCTCGTCTGTCCCCAGGGTGCAGTCCCCCGCAGTACTCACCGTGATCTGAACAGGCTCTGCTGATGCTTTATCATCCGTTTCTTCCTGTCCTTTTTTCTCCTCCACATTCTGAGTATCGGCGGACACCGTCTTATTCTTTTTTGCTGTCTTATCCTCTGGCTTCGATCCGCAGCTCTTAATCCCTGCAGAGATGGCTATTATTACAATCAAAAGGAGGATACCGCAGCCAGCGCCAAACAAAAATTTTTTTCTTTTATAGTCTTTTCCCTTAAATCTGTATCTGGATTTTCTCATTTTATCTCACAGTCTCTTTCTGAGGAATTGCTTCCTCCGTTCATTCTATTGTCATCTGTCTCTGAATTAAGAAATGTAATTTTTGCAAAAAAATAAATGCCCAGAGCCGGAATCGAACCAGCGACACGAGGATTTTCAGTCCTCTGCTCTACCAACTGAGCTATCTGGGCATTTTGCGGACGCCTTCGCATCACACATTTGGAATAATAACATAATTTTCATTAAATTTCAATACCCAATTTGTTCTTATATCCGTGCCGGAGATTGTAGCAGAAGCGTTGGCAGAGAGCTGTTTAGCCGCATCTTATAACACTGGTTCCAGTGATAAATGTTCCACAAATTGATACGACAAATGAATAAACAGGCGGACTTTCTCGTCATTCAGATCTGCATCTAAAATCGTTTCGATCTTTCTCAGTCTTTGATACAGGGTATTTCTGTGAATATACAGGTTTTTAACCGTTAATGCTGCATTGCGCTCACATTGAATATATACTCTCAGGGTATGCAGTAAATCCGTTTGATTCTTTGTATCGTATAGATAAAGCTGTACAATGCCAGGGAAGCACAGATGTCTGCCGTCAATCCTGCTGGTTCCATAGTGGAGAAAGTAATAAAATACATAATCCCGGAAATCATAGCACCACTCATCAGGGGCATACTTTTCTCCCATTTCCAATGCACCGAGAGTCTGCAGGTAATAGCTTGGAAAGGTGTGAAATTCAAAGAAATCATAACTAATCCCCACACGGAACACTCCCTCAGTCAAAAAGGAGGACAGCCAGTAAATAAGCTGCTGGCGCTCCAAGCCCTGTTGGGTCAGGTTCACCAAAAAAATAATATTATCGTCGTAATAAAAGGCAAAACTTCCGGGAAACTGCAGTTCTAAATTAGTGCATACATTGTAGTATACTACGCCAACCTTGTCCCACCTGCTGGTTTGATAGGTCATGCAGATATATGTATCCGTATTCTTCCAATTCATAGAGAGGAGATAACGGTCAATACACGCTTGTTCCATCTGATGATTATTCAGCAATTCTTTCAAAAAATTTTCAAATCTGACCGGATGCCCTGTATGAATATAGTTTTTATTGAATGTCAGGTGAATGAAATCTGCAAAATATTTCGCCAGAATGCGGTGACTTTCCATGAGCGGTGCCTGCGTTTCCAGCACAGCCACCGTAATACGAAGCTTATTTTTTTTGACAGATGCTAAGATCATGTTGCAGGGAAAATAGTCCTCAGAGATTAGAAAAGTACCGTCATCCGATTTTTTATGTATATATTCCGGAGACGTCTTAATGGTGTTGATCGCATCCAGCGGCAGAATTTTTGTACCTGACCAGGGATCTACCGCCCACGTAACTCCGGGTATCTCATAGTCCAGATTATTCATGACGCAATAATTCTGATCAAAGATAATGACTGGGTTATTAAAAAGCTCTTGCCCGATGGTAACTACCTTTTCAAATCCTTCGTTTTTGGAGACAGCTTCGTACAGCCGATGATCGATTTCCTGATATTTAACGAAAATATCTGAAATCTCATTGAAAATATCATAGAAGTCCTCTTTGCGCATCTCCCCTTCCAAAATAAGAATATCTGAATTGGCACGTTCGAAAATCCCATCATTCACTGATCCTATTACAATCAATGTAGTATTGTTGGGGCAATTAAACCTATCCGTCACATTTTTTGCAGACACCATATAGCAAATATCAGAGGAAAAATTCATGCCTCTCCGATAAATTCCCACTCCCTTCATTTGCAGTCTGCGCTGACTTATTTTGTTTCTGCGGAGTATATGAGATGGATAATGCGCCAACTCGTCCGCAATAAGTTCCAGACAAAGATTCAAAACGGCAACACCTCCTTAAACCAAATTCGGAAAAACCAGGCTTTCTAATCTCAGTAATAATTATACTCTTTTCACAATTGCATTTCAAATGATAGCGCAAATGTGCAATGTGCAGGCTGCACATTTTTTGTCTGATTCGAGAGGCAGTATGTCCCCCTGCCGCACATATCCGCTGGATAACATTGTCGATAAAGTTGAAAATCCTGCCCATTTTATAAAAAAATCTATAGCCAGTATGAATATTTCTTGTTTTTAGATAAAGACGTATACTATCTCTATCAAAAAAATTGCGAGGAGGGATATATATGTCAAACCCTATTTCCAAAACAAAGCATCGTTTTCCGCCCTATTTCTATCTTCTAATCGTTATTCTGCAATATTTGACTGCCGGCTTTTGCCAGTATAAGCTGCAGCCCGTCCTGACCTACTTGATGGAAGGGATGTCAATTACAGAAACAAAGGCAGGCCTGCTGATTTCGGCGCTCAGTATTCTCAGTGTATTCCTGGCTGTTCCTTTCGGCGTCCTGATGGGCAGGATTGGGCCGAGAAAAACCGGTTTTATTGCTACAGGAATGGTCATTCTGGGCTCATTTGCCGGAACATTTTTCACAACTAACTTCTATGGACTTTTCGTCTCCCAGCTGATTGTGGGCGTTGGTATCTGCGGCGCCGGTATTCTTGGCCCCTATATCATCGCCTGCCTGTTTAAGCCGGAACTTCGCGGCCGCGCCAACGGCTGGTACATAACCGCCGGAACCATTGCACAGCTGGTTATGTTTAACCTGGTCCCGCGTATCACAACAGCCGATAATGTAACCCCAGCCTGGTGGTTTACCACACTCTACGGCGTTGTTATACTGATCCTCTGGGCACTCTTCATTACTGATGAGGTTGCGCCCCCGGCGTCCAAACTCCAGCCTGCCGATACAGGATCCGCAGGAAAGGGTTCTTCTCTGCTTGCTGCACTAAAAGATCCCAAAGTTCTTCAGCTTTCCATCGGCGGCTTTGCTTTTATGATGAGTACTATGGCGGTTATGAATTTTGCCCCCGCCTATCTGACGCTGGGACGCGGCTATGATCCGGTCACCGCTTCTACCCTGGTCAGCGGATCTGCTGTCGTAGGTGCCATCTCCACAGCACTCGGCGGCACCCTGTCGGATCTATTGAAAACCAGAAAGTGGATTTTTCTAATCGCACTTCTCTGGATGGCGGTCTCCCGGGTACTGATCGTAACACTTCCTGACGGCATTCTCCTGAATCTGACGCTCTGGGGACAAGGCATTCCTGCTGTATGTATGGGTCTGATCTATACTGTTGCCGGTGAAACGTTTGAGCCCCGCATAGCTAGTATAGGTATTTCCGCTGTCAATATGTTTATTGGTCTGGGCGGTCTGGTGGCGGCGACCCTCTTCGGCGTACTGGCACAAAGTGCAGGCTACACCACCACATTCATTGTTTTCGCAGTTATTACCTTGGGCGGCCTGGTCGGTGTGTGCACCATTAAGGGCGTAAAATAAAAAATAAGTTTCTGAATTGAAAGGAGGATTTCACAATGTCAATGACTCTAAAAGAAAATGCATTAGCAATTTACAATGGTCAGCAGCCGGATTTTTACGGTGATCTTATGAACGCTGTTGAACTGATTGGGGACCCGGTTCTCATGGGGGATATGCCGCCCCAGGACGGCCTGGAACACGCAGATTCCTGGGGCACAGTTTATGTCTATAAGCCGGGAGCCCCTGGCCCTCATCCCCATGTGACTCCGGAAAATGCTGTCATTAAGGATATTGAAAACTGGGAATCTCAGTTAAAGGTTCCCTCACTGGATCAATACGACTGGTCCATGGCAAGGGCACAGGCAGCCGCTGTGGACAGAAATGAAAAGTTCGTAGGCTTCTTTTGTGCAGGCGGCCTGTTCGAACGCTCCCATCACTTAATGGGAATGGAAAATGCACTGGTAAACTACATGGAATACCCTGAAGAAATGGCGGCACTTCTCCGTGTAATTGCGGATTATAAAATCAAACTGATCCGCCTGGCCGCCGAACAATTTCATCCTGATATCATTTTCTATCATGATGACTGGGGTTCTAAACAAAATGTATTCCTTCCGCCCAGTGTATGGCGAAAGATTATCAAGCCTCTGCAGAAAGAAATTGCTGATACGATACACGAATGCGGCATGATCTATATGCATCATGCGGACTGCATTTGCGAACCTATTGTAACCGATATGGTGGAAATTGGTGTGGACATCTGGCAGGGCGTCATCGCGCAGAATGATATTGTTAAGATTCAGCGTGTCACTGATGGGAAGCTGGCCATGGTTGGCGGTATCGACGGCCCTAAGGTGGATATCGCCAACATAACCGAAGAGGCCATCCGTTCCGAGGTTCGGCGTGCCATTGACACCTATTGTCCCGGCGGCAGATTCTATCCTTCCATCCCCAACGGCATCTGTTTCCTTGAATGGAACAACAGCATCGTGATGGATGAACTGGCTGCCTATGGTCGTCGGTATGCCCTGGAACATCCTATTTGAGTTCCATTATAAACAAAAAAGAGAAGCTCTGCCCGGATTCTGCCGTTTAACGCAGGATCCGGGCGGAGTTTCTCCATGCTATTTATAATTAAGAACAGATTTCAACTAATCTCTGGCCCAGTCAAAGGAGCATCTCACTGCCTTTTTCCACCCTTTTAAAAGGCCGGATCTTTTTTCTTCATCCATATCAGGGGCAAACGCATGTTCCAGGGCCCAGTACTTCCGAATCTCCTCTCTGTCCTTCCAGAATCCCACTGCAATCCCGGCCAGATAAGCTGCACCCAGAGCAGTTGTCTCAATACACTGAGGACGTTCCACCCGGGCATTCAGAATGTCTGACTGAAACTGCATCAAGAAATTGTTGGCACAGGCTCCCCCATCTACTTTTAGACTATTCAGCGGCACCCCAGCGTCCTGTTCCATTGCTTTTATCACATCATGCACCTGATAAGCCAACGACTCCACAGTCGCTCTTATCAAATGCGCTTTTCCGGTTCCTCTGGTAATTCCCACTACCACACCTCTGGCATACTGATCCCAGTAGGGCGCACCCAGACCGGTAAATGCCGGCACTACATAGATATCGTTGCTGTTCTCCACGGACAGGCAGTACTTTTCTGATTCTCCGGCGTTCCTCAGCATCTCAAGATCGTCCCGCAGCCACTGAATGGCCGCCCCAGCCACGAACACACTTCCCTCCAGAGCATACTGCACCTTATCTGAAAAGCTTGCGGCTATGGTAGTCAGGAGTCCGTTTCTGGAGCGCACGGCCTGTTCCCCTGTATTCATCAAAAGGAAGCATCCAGTGCCGTACGTATTTTTCACATCTCCTTTTTCCAGACAGCACTGGCCGAATAATGCGGCCTGCTGATCTCCGGCCGCTCCTGCGATGGGGATTCCCCCCTGCAGTACACTCTCATCAGTATATCCGTAGATGCAGCTGGAGGGCTTTACCTGGGGCAGCATACACTCCGGAATATCCAGGCGTTCAAGGATCTCCTTGTCCCAGGCCAGGTTGTGAATATCAAAGAGCATAGTCCTTGAGGCATTGGTATAGTCGGTCACATGTACTGCTCCCTGGGTAAGCTTCCATATCAGCCAGGTATCTACTGTTCCGAACAAAAGCTCACCTTTTTGGGCACGTTCTCTCGTCCCTTCCACGTGATCCAGGATCCACTTTACCTTACTCCCTGAAAAATAAGCATCGGGAATCAAGCCTGTTTTCTCCAGAATCAAGCGGTCAAATCCATCCGCCTTTAATTCTTCTATAATATCCGCGGTTCTCCTGCACTGCCACACAATGGCAGGATATACTGGTTCTCCCGTTGCCTTGTCCCAGACAATGGTTGTCTCCCTCTGATTTGTAATGCCTATGGCTCCAATCTCCCGGGAGGCAACGCCGATACGGCTCATAGCCTCCGTGGCAACACTAATCTGGGAAGACCATATTTCCATGGGATCATGCTCTACCCAGCCCGGTTTAGGAAAATACTGAGTAAACTCCTTTTGCGCCATGCTGCATATCTTGCCTTCCCGGTTGAACAAAATGCACCTGGAACTGGTTGTCCCCTGATCCAGTGCCATAATATATTTTTTCATAGAAGTCCTCTCTTACCCGATCGTATTCGTAATTGTGCCAATCCCCTCTATGCCGCATTCCACCACATCACCTTTGCGCAGAAACTTCGGGGGTACAAATCCCATCCCCACGCCTGCAGGCGTTCCCATAGAGATAATCGTTCCTGCCTGCAGCATCATCCCGGATGACAGTTCCTCAATGACATGAGGAATGTCAAAGATAAGAAGATCTGTAGTGCTGTTCTGCCGCAGTTCTCCGTTTACCCGGCTTTTAATTCCGAAGATCGGAGGATTGGGCGTCTCATTCGCAGTCTTAATAAATGGTCCCATAGGGGTAAAGCCGTCCAGGCTTTTTCCAAAATACCACTGCTGATGTCTTGTCTGGATATTCCGCGCACTGATGTCGTTGATAATTGTATATCCAAACACATAGTCAAATGCCTCCTCTTTTGAAACATTCCTGGCATTTTTTCCGATAATCACGGCCAGTTCGGCCTCATAGTCCAGGCTGTCCACCAGTCCGGGATAAGAAGGAACGATGCCTCCGTCTGGCACTGCTTCATTTACCCGTTTAGAAAAATACACGGAATATGGCGCTTTGCCGCCGAATGCCTCATTCTTATATCTGGTTGACTCAATGGCGTGTTCCATATAATTCATTCCCAGACAGATAATATCCTGCTTTGGACGGGGGATGGGCGCGCAGTGTTCCACCTCATCATAATTAAGGTATTCATGATTCCCGGTCCCCGCTTCCTGCTCCAGCATCAGAAGCTCCTGCCGGGTAATATGGTCAATCAAATCGTTCATGTCATGGAACCGCAGCCCAAACTGTTCCAGAGGATAAAACCTTCTCGGTTCCAGCTTACACATTACTCCCAGACGTTCCTTGTCATCTTTATTCAGTTTGTAGGTTAATAATTTCATTCCTTGTTCCCCCTCCTGTTTTGTACATAATTGATATGATGAAATTGGCCCTATATTTGGATATATTTTACCATAATAAAGCTCAAAAAACTATCCCCTATTGTTCAGCGGGAGAGCGGATAAAGGTTTCTGTCCTAAATTCCAATAGATTTTTTCAAAATGCTCTTGACTTTTTCCCCGAATCATAGTATTATATACGAGTCGCTGAACAAAACAGTGATAAAAAACTTCATTGTGCGGGTGTAGTTCAATGGTAGAACACTAGCCTTCCAAGCTAGATACGTGGGTTCGATTCCCATCACCCGCTTCATCGAAAGATGTATATGCGCGAGTGGCTCAGTTGGTGGAGCGCGACCTTGCCAAGGTCGAGGCCGCGGGTTCGAGTCCCGTCTCGCGCTCTTTTTGATCTTGTGTAAATAAAACAGTCCATTTATAAAGCCGCCTCATTTATTATTGGGGCGGCCTTTTTACTGCATGGGAAACTCTCCTGCTTCTCTCTGCAGCTGTGTGAGCTGTCTTTTTATTTCTTTAAAATACATATCCTCCGGATTAATCTGAAGCACATAGTTCACCTTTCCCAAAAGGCCTGCCAGATATGCTTCTTTGGATTTATTGCTTGAAACCCGGCCGGGATCCGGGCCGTATTTCAGACAGTAGTGGCACTCCTGCCGAAGTCTTCTTCTGTAGTCTCTGTCTGCCTGAGGCTTTTCATTTACCACAATTCCAGTCACCATCTGTCTGGTTCCGGAGTCAAGTACTTTTGTTTTTTTGGGGTTGAGCTCAAATCCCAAAATTCTCAGGTAGCTCTCCACCTTATTCTTTACTTCCCGGCTGTCAAAGGATCCGGAAAATGTCATATCGTCACAGTATCTGGTATAAGTAATCTCCCGTATCCGGCACCAGTTTCCCATAGATTCGTCAAAGCTTTTCAGCACCAGATTGGATACTGCACCTGATGTGGGCGCACCCTGGGGCAGGTAGTCTCTGTAACAGCACAGGTGAGTGAGAAGGGTTCCCACGCTTCCCGGAAACAGCAGACCTCCGAACACGCTCTGCCGAACCTGAAAAAAAGTAATGTTTCCGAAAAAGTCTCTCATATCCAACTTCAGTATTTTCCCTTTTCCAGTGTGGGGAACTGCGTTGCACAGAATACTTTTTCCCTTCCGATAAGCCGTCGCATACGAAGATACAGGCAAACCATCCAGGACATTTCTGAGCAGATTTTTCTGAACTTTTTTTAAGAATGCATCCGGAACCTGGAGGGTCCTTTGTCTGCCGCCTTTTCCTGTAATTTCTTTCAGGTGATAGTGGTTCTCCGCATGGTTGCTCAGGGAATAAAGACAGGCCAGCTGTTTTTCCCTGCTCCAATCAACGTTCCCCAGAAGTCTCAGATCCAGCAGCATATCCCTGCACTGTTCCCCTGTACAATATTTCCAGATATCTATATTCCCCATATCCTGCCTCCGGCTGTATATTCTGTCTTTTCTCCTTTTTAACAAAGACAGCGGCAGCACAAATAAGGAGATACCGAAAGCTGCGGAAAGGTACAAGGCCGAAGGCCAAAGCACACGAAGTGTGCCGAAGTACCTTGCAGGCAGCTTTCGGGGTGCAGGGCACTGCACCTGATACTGTTTGCATGATTCCGGGGAGGCGACTCGCCATCCGGCCAAAAATAACTTTGGATTGGCTGCAGCCGCTGTCATGTTAAGGTTTATAGTAGCATAGAATGGCGTACAGATCCAGTGCTTCCGTTACATTACCTGCTGCTTCGCTCCCATGCCTCCCCTACGGCCCTGGCCACTGCAGGCGCTACCCTTGGGTCAAAGGCATTCGGTATAATATAATCCGCCTTCAGTTCCTCCTCAGATACCAGACCGGCTATGGCATAAGCCGCAGCAAGCTTCATCTCGTCGTTGATATCCTTCGCTCTGACATCCAAGGCTCCCCGGAAGATGCCTGGGAAAGCAAGCACGTTGTTAATCTGATTGGGAAAATCGCTCCGTCCGGTTCCCACAACAGCTGCTCCTGCTTCCAGCGCAAGGTCCGGCATAATCTCCGGTGTAGGATTGGCCATTGGGAAAAGTATGGGATCTTTTGCCATGGACATCACCATTTCTTTTGTCACTGTACCCGGTGCGGATACCCCGATAAATACATCCGCTCCCTTAAGCATATCCTGAAGGCTGCCCTTTCTCTTCTCTTTATTAGTAATCAGGGCCATCTCTTCCTTAACCGGATTCAGCCCTTCCCGGCCTTCATAAATTGCCCCGTTTCGGTCACACATTACAACATGTTTCAGCCCAAGGCTTACCAACAGCTTAATGATGGCGATCCCCGCAGCACCGGCCCCTGAAGTAACCACCTTTATATCTTCCAGTCTGCGGCCGGTGAATTTTAAAGCATTTAACAAGGCTGCAACGGTCACAACCGCGGTGCCATGCTGATCGTCATGGAAGATCGGAATATCACAGCACTCTTTCAGCCGTCTTTCAATTTCAAAGCATCTGGGGGCAGAGATATCCTCCAGATTCACGCCCCCGAAGCTTCCCGCCAGAAGGCGCACAGTATTTACAATATCGTCTACCTCTTTACTGCGGATACACAAAGGAAAGGCATCTACATTGCCAAAGCTCTTAAATAATACACATTTCCCCTCCATAACCGGCATTCCTGCCTCAGGCCCTATATCTCCCAGCCCCAGTACGGCACTTCCATCTGTCACAACAGCTACCATATTGTGACGCCGGGTATATTTATAAGAAAGCTCGGTATCCTCAGCAATCTTCAGACAGGGCTCTGCCACACCGGGCGTATAAGCCACGGAGAGAGCCTCTGCGGAGTCTACCTTTGCTCTGCTGATAACTTCTATTTTTCCCTGCCATTTTTCATGTTCCTGTAATGCAAATTCTTTTTTGTCCATGTTTTGCTCCTTTTAGCTGGCCGCCTTCTCGGGGGCCTCTAATGCTTTTGTAAGAAATTCCCGCATCGTTTCCGCTGAATCTTCCATCTTCTTCTTTTCTGCCTCGTCCATAGGGATATCCAGTACCCTCTGAATCCCTTTTCCATTAATTACACAGGGAAGACTGAATGCAATTCCCCGGTAGGAGGGGAACTCCTCTCCCAATACATGAGATACCGGCAGCACGGTATTCCCGTCTGACAGGATTGCCTCAGCGATTCTGGACGTCATCATGGCGATTCCGTAAAAGGTTGCACCTTTAAGCTGAATTACCTCCGCACCCGAATCCCGGGCCCGCTCTCCAAGGGCTTCGTGGTCCAGTTCTCCCTTACAGCCCATGGCTTTTCTAAACTGGTCTACAGGTTCCCCGGCAATGGTAGCGCTGCTCCATACCGGTACCTGGCTGTCTCCGTGTTCTCCCAGGATATATGCGTTTACATCACAGACATCCGCACCCAGCTCTTCGCTGATCAGATAACGGAAACGTGCGGTATCCAGCGTTGTTCCCGTGCCGATCACCCGTTCTGAAGGGAGGCCGGATTCCTGGCATGCAACATAGGTAGAAATATCTACCGGATTCGAAACTACGATCAAAATAGGATTCTCAGCATATTTCATGATATTCCGGGTAATGCTCCGGACAATTGCCACGTTAGATTTTGCCAAGTCCAGCCTGGTCTGCCCCGGTTTTCTGGCCATACCAGCTGTGATTACAATAATTGCCGCGTCCTCACATTCCTCATATCCGCCTTTTCTGACCTTGATCTGACGGAAGAAGGCTGTGGCATGGGCGATATCCAGAGCGCTTCCCTTTGCCCTGTCCTCATTAAGATCCACCAGGACGATGTCACTGGCCTGTTTCCGCAGCATAAGGGTATATGCAATCGCTTCCCCTACATTCCCTGCACCAACCACAACAATTTTATTTTTATTCTTATTTTTTCCCATCTCTGCATTCTCCTATTTTCATAACAACAAGTTAACACTGCAATGCATGATAATTTTATAACAAAAGGCCTTTTTCTGTATTATATCTCATTTGCATTTCCTATGGCGTTAAGGTGCCGTTAATATTGTCATTGTACTGTTTATAGGGTACAATAGTTAAAACTATATGATTTATAAACTCAGAGAGGTAGCTATGGAACGTGATTTAACGGTAGGAAATGAAAAAAAGGTTATGCTGCAGTTCGCACTCCCTATGATTGTGGGCAACCTTCTGCAGCAATTCTATAATATTGCGGATTCTTTTATTGTAGGACGTTTTATTGGTCCGGAAGCACTGGCAGCCGTGGGCACCTCTTTTGCGCTCATGACATTCCTGACCTCGGCAATTATAGGTCTCTGCATGGGTAGCAGCGTTGTCTTTTCTATGTTTTACGGAGCCAAAGACGAAAAGAGAATGGGGGACAGCTTTTTTGTGGCTTTTCTCCTGATTGCCCTTTTTACCGTGGTAATTAACCTCCTCACTTATGTTTTTACAGACGGAATCATACACGTTCTCCGGATTGACAGTTCCATACGTTCCATGACAAAAGAATATCTGGTCGTCATCTTCGGCGGAATCTGCTTTATCTTTCTATATAATTTTTTCGCAGCCATTTTAAGGAGCATGGGGAATTCCACGGTTCCTGTTATCTGCATCGGAGTGTCCGCAGTTTTGAACATTGGCCTGGATCTTTTGTTTGTAGTAGGCTTCCATTGGGGCATTGCGGGAGCCGCCTGGGCGACGATCACCGCTCAGGGGGTATCCGCCCTTTTAATTATGGTTTATACACTGACAAAGGTGCCTCTGGCCAGACTCTCAAGGAACAATATGCATTTCGACCGCGCCCTTGCCAAAGAGATTGCAGGCTGCTCCGCTCTTACCAGCGTCCAGCAGTCCATTATGAATCTGGGAATCCTTATGGTGCAGGGTCTGGTAAACAGCTTCGGAGTATCTGTCATGGCCGCCTTTGCCGCAGGAGTCAAGATAGACGCCTTTGCCTATATGCCGCTGCAGGACTTCGGGAACGCATTTTCCACTTACATAGCACAGAATAAGGGAGCCGGAAAAACAGAACGAATCCACAGGGGAATCCGCTCCGCCATCCAGTTATCCACTATTTTCAGTCTCCTGATTTCTTTTATTATATTTTTCTTTGCCACACCCCTGCTCACGATCTTCATTGCCCCGGATCAGACAGAGATTCTAAGGATTGGAACCAGTTATCTCAGAATTGAGGGAGTCTTTTACCTGGGCATAGGACTTCTGTTTCTTCTCTATGGGCTTTACAGGGGACTGGGACACCCGGGTATGTCGGTGATCCTGACCGTCATCTCGCTGGGCACCAGGGTACTCCTGGCATATCTTTTGGCCCCTGTGCCGGCAATCGGACTGACCGGAATCTGGAGCGCCATTCCTATCGGCTGGCTGCTGGCGGATCTTACCGGACTAATCTACTATGCAAAGAAGAAGAATACCCTGTAATGGTACTGTATTCGATTTTCAGCTTGCCACTTTTACGTCTGTCTGCTATAATGATATAGCTTATAAAAGCATTTGCTTTGACTATGGGAGTAGAAAGGTAACTGGTGTGCCTCCTGGTCTTCAAAACCAGTGTTGGGCGTTAACAGCGTCCTGGGTGGGTTCGATTCCCACATGCTCTCGCCAGAAAATAACCATATTTATATACAAAGAAAGCGGGTTCTCTGTGAACCCGCTTTTTGATTACTGGTTAATCCCTGTGTTCCGTTCATATTCTTTAATCATATCCAGATTGGCCCGCTCTGTCTGGTTGAGCATCCCCTCGCTGAATTCTTCCGCCGGCACGGACGGAGTATACCAGGATTTCCCGCTGAAATACTCCTGCAGATCCTGCGTACTGAACATATAGCCGTGACGGGCATAGATCTCATTTCTGGCTATCCGTATTTCCTCTGCCGAAAGCCCTTCCAGATCCAGCTTCCGGTAGTATCGGCTGTCACTTCCCGGCAGGATATACTCCCTGTCGCTGCTGTCTGAAGGGGTCTCTGTCTTTACCGGTTCCGGTACCGTACTGCCAAAGGGCACCCTGCCGTAAGCTGCATCCGCTGTATCCTCCGAAGAAGCATAATAAATATAATCCCTGTCCACACCCACGGCTCTGCCGGTGACTGACCCCATATCCTTTATCTGTCCGCCGGCATAATTATAGTAGTACACATGATACACTTTAGGGGGATACCAGGTTCCGTTAGTATATTCTCCTGAATACGCAGAATAATAGAACCCCTCCTTGTCATGTCCAATAAGTTCGGTACTCTTTTCCCCCTGATTATCTGTCCTTTTGACCGTTCCCGCGGCCAGATCCAGTACTTTCTGGAAGCTCTCTGTTTCTTTATAGCAGTCAAAGACAGCATAACCGTTCTCCACACTTTTCAGCCATCCCATCTCTCCGTAGGTATCCGTTAAAAGTACCCTGCCTTCACCCCTTCCCGGTTCTAGCTCTGTGAGTTCAAAAATACTCTCGGTGTCGTATCCCGGCTCATTGCAGTGTACATAATAAAGCTTGCCTTCCCGGACAAAGGGGCCGCAGGCTGCCTGCTGATCCAGGACAACCGCATTCCCTGTAGCGGGATCTCCCTCGTAGAGAGGAGATGCGCTCACATCCGTCCTGCCCCCCAGATAGTACAGCCTGTCCCCGCACGTGAGTATGCTGAAGTCCCCCCACATGTCAGGAAACGGCACCTCCCTGACGGTGCCTTCACTCAAATCCTTCTCAACGATTATATGGTCATCCATATCATTTTTCCCTGCTGCCTTGACATATAATTTGCTGCCTATCAGTCCGACCGGCTCCATCCCCATATAATTCCCAAGAATTACTGTCTGCGTTTTCTCCTCAAAATCATAGTATTCAAGAGAGCTGCCGGTCTGCTCCCTGGCATAATACAGACCATCCTCCGTCATCATCAGCCTGTTCCCAACGGTTCCCTGTGTGCTCCAGACCTCCTGCTCCTCCTCGTAGAGAATCAGCTCCCTATCCCCCAGAGCAGCCGTGCGGGTCCCCCTTTGTACTACAAAATTCCCCAGGACAGCAGGAAGTTCTTCCTCTTGGGCAGTCTCCTCTGCATCCACGGTTTCCTGCTCCTCTGCTGTCTGGCTTTCCTTCTGTACCTTCCGGACAGTTTCTGTCCCTTCCGACGGTCCCGCGGCCTTTTCTTTTTTTCCGCCCAGGATTACACACAGCAGTATAACCAGAAAAACTGCCGCCCCTGCAACAATCCCGGCAACTGCCGCCTTCTTTTTCCCCGGCTTCTTTCCGTCTCCCAACCCCTGGGAAGCTCCGCAGTAACGGCAGAAAGCAGAATCCTCCGGCAGCTCTTTTCCGCAATGCTGACAATACATCGTTATCCCCCTTTTCCATTACCATAAACATAACGGGCCGGACCGCAGGCTAAAAGTATGCAGTCCGACCCCGTTATCTAGTTTTCTATAATGCTTTTATTCTCTCAACTGCTTCCACTGTGTTCTCATAGTTTCCAAATGCAGTAAGGCGGAAGTATCCCTCTCCGCTGGGGCCAAAACCGGATCCCGGCGTGCCTACTACGTTAGCCTTTTCCAGAAGATGATCAAAGAATTCCCAGGATGTCATTCCATCCGGAGTCTTCAGCCAGATATAGGGAGCGTTAACGCCGCCGGACACGGTGTAGCCTGCGGATTTCAGGCCCTCATAAATCACTTTGGCATTATTCATATAATAGGCAACCTGTTCCTTTAACTGAGCTTTGCCCTCTGGTGAGTATACTGCTTCTCCCGCGCGCTGTACAATATAGGGAGCCCCGTTGTATTTGGTGCCGTGACGTCTTGCCCACAGGGAGTGAAGTGCCACATCGCCGCACTTGAGATCTTTAGGGATTACGGTGAAGCCCAGGCGGACTCCTGTAAATCCGGCATTCTTAGAGAAGCTTCTGAGCTCAATGGCGCAGGTTCTTGCCCCTTCACATTCATAGATAGAGTGGGGAACATCCGGCTCTGAGATGTAAGCCTCATAAGCGGCATCATAAATAATCACAGCCCCGACTTTATTGGCATAATCTACCCATTCCTGAAGCTGTGCTTTTGTTATGGTAGATCCCGTGGGATTATTGGGATAGCAGAGATAGATAAGATCCGGCGTCTCTTCCGGCAGTTGGGGGGCAAAATCGTTCTCAGCCGTACATGGCATGTAGATCACATCGCTCCACGTCTCCGCCTTCGGATCATAGGTTCCGGTTCTCCCCGCCATTACGTTGGAGTCAACATAAACCGGATATACGGGATCGCAGACTGCGATTTTATTATCCAATGCAAAAATTTCCTGTATATTGCTGGAGTCGCACTTCGCCCCGTCAGAAACGAATATTTCATCCGCGCCGATGTCACAGCCTCTGTCTGCATAGTCATTCCTGGCAATTGCACTTCTCAGGAACTCATATCCCAGGTCCGGTGCATATCCGTGAAAGGTCTCTGCATGCGCCATATCTTCCACTGCGTCATGCAGTTTGCCGATAATAGCCGGAGCCAGAGGCTGGGTAACATCTCCAATTCCCAGACGGATAATCTTTTTATCCGGATTGGCTTCTGTGAAAGCATTTACTTTTTTGGCAATGGTAGAAAACAAATAACTGCCCGGCAGTTTCAAATAATTATCATTAATCTTAAACATATATTTCCTCCTAGGTAACTGATTCTGTTCCTATTCTAATATAAACTCCTTCTTCTGGCAATAGGGCAGCTACAGTAAAATTTCTCCTTCAAATACTATTGCCGCAGGCCCTGTCATATACACAAGGTCTTCTTTTCTGTCCCAGAATACTCTGAGATCTCCTCCCAGCAGCTTTACAGTAACCTCCCCGTCCGTATAGCTGTTTACTATGGAGGCAACAGCCACTGCGCAGGCTCCGGTTCCGCAGGCCAGTGTCTCCCCTGAGCCCCTCTCCCAGACACGCATCTCCACGGTGCTTCTATCCAGGACATGCACAAACTCTGTATTGATCCGATCCGGAAATGCAGGGTGATGTTCAAATGCAGGGCCGATTCTTTCAATCTCCAGATTCTTAATGTCGTCCATGTAGACTACAGCATGAGGATTTCCCATAGAAACACCGGTAATATAATACTCCCTACCCTCCACGTCAATGGGTTGCCGGATCACCTGTTCCCGGTCACTGTGTATGGGAATCTGAGACGCCTTCAATATAGGCTTTCCCATATTTACCTTCACCAGGCTTACTTTTCCATTGTCTATGGTCAGCTCCAAATATTTCACTCCGCTCTTTGTATCAATGCTGATATTTGTCTTTTGGGTAAGACCATAGTCATAGACATACTTGGCCACACAGCGAATTCCGTTGCCGCACATAGCCCCCCGGGACCCGTCCGCATTATACATATCCATCTCAAAATCTGCGTTCTTTGAAGGTTTTATTAAAATCAGCCCGTCAGATCCAATACCAAAGTGCCTGTCACTGACAAGCTTTGCCACCCTTCCCGGATCCTCTACCTTTTCCTCCAGGCAATTTACATACACATAGTCATTCCCGATGCCATGCATCTTTGTAAATCTCATATCGATTTCCTCCATTAATTACTTCATCATACGCAGCACCATCTGTGCCGTCTCTGCCATATTTGTGCCGCTGTCCATGCTGCACTTCTGGATATAACGGTGCGCCTCCTCCTCTGTCATATGGTTCCGCTCGATCAAGAGCTTCTTGGCTTCGTCTATTGCCGCCTTTTCCTCCGGACGCCTCTCCTTAGGCATGCAGCGGCGCCTCTTCCTCCGCCTGCTGATGTTCCTCTCCATCATATCCACTGTCTCCAGAAGCTCATGTACCTTCAGAGGCATCTCCACAGAGACAATCCCATTGGGCTCGCATTGACTTAAAACCCGGGCGGACGCCACCAGCAGCATCTCAAAATGCCTGGGCAGGCATTCCGCCAGCTCTGTATAAAGCATATCCGCATAACGGTATCCGCATACCACAATTCCATCATTCAGGGTATTGGCATGATGCAGGGCCTGTGCACCCGTTGTGCACACCGCCGTCACCTCATATCCATGGCGTACGAGCAGATTCCTTATATTTTTTCCATCTTCCTGTTTTGGAAAAAGTACAATCATATTGCTCATTCTTACGCCTCCTGTCTATTCTACCATTAAATAGTATCAATTGCGATAGGAAGCATCAGAATTTGCTGAGATAATGATCTACCTCCCAGTCAGTTACCTGTGTGGTATAATCCTGCCACTCAGCTTTTTTTGCCTGTATGTAGCGTTCCGCCAGATGTTCTCCGAGGACCCCCCTGATGAATTCATCCTTTTCCAGCTCCCTGACGGCCTCTCTTAAATTGGAGGGGAGAGAATCGATCCCCTCCTCTTCTTTCTCGTCCACAGACATATGGAATATATTCTTATCCACGCTTCTGGGCGGTTTTATCTTATTTTTAATACCGTCCAGCCCTGCTGCCAGACAGACTGCCAGGGCAAGATACGGGTTTGCCGTGGGATCCGGGCTTCTCAGTTCTATTCTTGTCTCCTCCCCCCTCGCCGCGGGAATGCGGATAAGCGGGCTTCTGTTCGTAGCCGACCAGGCGATATAAACCGGAGCTTCAAAGCCCGGCACCAGCCTTTTGTAGGAGTTGACCAGGGGATTGGTGATAGCTGTCATCCCTTTCATATGACGGATAATTCCCCCGATAAAATAATAAGCCTCCTCACTCAATCCCAATGCGTCAGCCGGATCCGCGAATACGTTCTTTCCATCTTTAGACAGGGACATATTAATATGCATTCCGGACCCATTTATCCCATACTTGGGCTTTGGCATAAATGTGGCATGGAGTCCGTGGCGTTTGGCAATTGTTTTCACAGCCAGCTTAAAAGTCATAATATTATCTGCGGTGGAGAGGGCTTCGTCATACCGGAAATCTATCTCGTGCTGAGCCGGGGCCACTTCATGGTGCGATGCCTCCACCTCGAATCCCATTTCTTCCAGAGTCAAAACCATATCCCTCCTGGCATTCTCACCCAGATCCAGGGGCGCCATATCAAAATAGCCGGCCTTTTCGTGGCTGAGCGTGGTGGGCAGTCCGTCGTCGTCTGAGTGATACAGGAAGAATTCGCACTCAGGTCCGGCATTAAAGGTATACCCCATTGACGCAGCCTCCTTTAAAGCCCGCTTGAGAATAAACCGGGGATCACCCTCAAATGGAGTTCCGTCAGGACGGTAAATATCACAGATCAGTCGTGCTACCTTTCCCTGCTGAGGCCTCCAGGGAAAAATCTCCAGGGTATCCAGATCCGGGTACAGATACATATCTGATTCCTCAATGCGCACAAATCCATCAATGGAAGAACCGTCAAACATGCATTGATTGTCCAGGGCTTTTTTCAGCTGACTGGAGGTAATTGCTACATTTTTGAACATTCCGAACATATCTGTAAACTGAAGACGGATAAACTCCACATCCTCTTCTTCCACCAGTTCTATGATTTGCTTTTTTGTATATTTTGCCATCTTATACACTCCTCTCTGTTTCATCGGCACAGGATCTATCTCTTTTTCTGCAGAAAAAGGGCGCTCTTTCCCCAGAAAGAACGCCCTTGTCCTGTTTCATAATAGCAGTCGATCTGTGCTTTGTCAATCCTCAACTGCGTCTTCTGTCCCCCGGAGTATGGTCTCCATACTTACATCCAGGATCTTAGAAATCTTCCATATCCTCTCAACCGTTGGATTACACTTTCCCTTCTCCAGGCTGCAGATATAGTTTCTGGTAACCCCGAGCCGGTTTCCAAGCTCTTCCTGGGTAAGTCCCTGTACCTGCCTGCAGTTTCTCAGATTGGCCCCTATCCTGCTCCAAATCTCTGTCTGCTTCTCTTCCATAGTATTCCCCCTCTTTTGTCTCTTTTCTTCCGCGTATACAGCCGCTGAAGAGGTCCTCATAAAATAATACGGAATACTGCCTCACAGAATTACACCTGAATGTCAAATATTGTCGTTTTTTCATATTTCCGGAAAAGGCTTTAGGCTTCGCTCCAGAATACCCTTTATGTACGCAATCAGAATCCCATAATTTGTCATGGGGATCTTCTGATCCCTGGCGCAGGACATACGGTACTTCATCTCTCTCTCATTCAGCATACATCCTCCGCAGTGGACTATCAGTCTGTACTCTCCCAGCTCATCCGGAAACTCTGTCCCTGACGTAAACTCAAATTCCAGATTTTTCCCTGTATACTTCCGGATCCAGCCCGGGATTTTAACAGTGCCGATATCGTTGCACTGCCTGTGGTGGGTACACCCCTCACTGATCAGTATCTTATCCCCGTCCCTTAGCGTCTCCAGGCATTTTGCCCCCTCCACGTTGTCCTTAAGGCTGCCCTTATACCTGGCGAACAGAATGGAGAATGAGGTTAACAGAATATCCTCAGGGGTATCCTCAGATACCCGGTCAAACACCTGACTGTCCGTGATGACCAGTGCAGGCTTCTTTCCCAGCTGGTTCAAGGTATTTTTCAATTCATTTTCCTTTACTACTATGGAAACTGCATCAGATTCCAGAATATCACGGATCGTCTGCTGCTGTGGCAGGATCAGCCGCCCTTTGGGAGCTGCCTTGTCTATAGGAACAACAAGGACAATAAAGTCCGAGGGTTTTATGAGATCCCCCACAATCCTTCTCTCTTTGTCCTCCTTGCTTCCCTGTCTGGCAATCATCTCTTTAAGTTCACGGATATTGCTTCCATCTTTGGCGCTGACCCAGATCTCATTTTCTTTGACTGCAGCAGGTTCTTTGCACTGATCCGCCTTATTATAAGCCACAATAAAAGGAATTTCCTTTTTCCTAAATCTCTCAATCAGGGCCTCATCTTCCCTGGACTTGCCAAGGCTTCCGTCCACTACCAGGACTGCCACGTCCGTTTTATTCAGCACCTGATAGCTCCGCTTTACACGGAGCGCTCCCAGTTCTCCTTCGTCATCGATCCCCGGGGTGTCTATCACCATAACCGGTCCCATGGGAAGGAGTTCCATGGTCTTATATACAGGATCTGTAGTAGTTCCCCTTACCTGTGAGACGATTGCCAGATTCTGACCTGTCACTGCATTGATTACACTAGATTTTCCTGCATTTCTCCTCCCGAAGAAACCGATATGGATCCGTTCGGAAGCAGGGGTTTGATTCATGCCCATAGGTATCCCTCCAAATTCTGAATGATCTTTGCTGTTTTTTACATTATAGGCACAATGCTGTCAGAATGCAATTTCTTTTTATCTGCTGCTTTCCTCTATGAGATACTTCTTTTTTCTCAGCTCTTCTTCTATCATATCCAGTGTCTCCCTGCTGTCTGCCTCAATAGTATGCCAGTGTTTGCCGGAAGTAAGGTTTTTCAGCGGGCTTGACTTCCCGCCGGAGATGCCGGATACAAACTCCTGTACATTTCTCCGGGAGCTTACCCCAATAGGCGCCCTCAGGGAACCGTATACCTCGTGCCTGATAAAGACGTCAATCACCTTTCCTCCCAGATCTACAATGGTATTCAGTTCATCTTCAATCTCTTCATCCGCATGGCAGACCTCCACCACCCTGGTTACGGACACAGGCATATGAATCAGATATCCCTTCGTAGTCGAGAAGATATCATAATTGGCAGCCCGAAGGAGGGCAATGTCCTGTACTACCACCTGCCGGCTCACATGGAACCTTTTCGCCAGAGCGGTACCGGAGATCGGCACATCCGCTTCCTGTATTGCCTGCAATATTTCACTGCGTCTTTCTTCCCCAGTCATAGAAACTTCCTTTCTTTTTTATGTTTCTATACATTGGCTTTGCTGCCTGCTCTTTATAATGCATGAAGATTTTTGAGAGAAACGTCCAGGATGGGGGCAGAGTGGGTCAGGGCCCCGCTGGACACATAGTCTACCCCTATATCTGTTATCCTTTTAATGTTTTCCCTGGTAACATTGCCGGAGCATTCTGTCTCTGCTCTCCCTGCTGCCATCTCCACAGCCTTTTTCATCATCTCTGGGGACATATTATCCAGCATGATAATATCAGCCCCCGCATCCAGCGCCTCCTGCATCATTTCCAGGTTCTCAACCTCTATCTCTATCTTGCGGACAAACGGCGCATATTCCTTTGCCATCTGTACAGCCCTGGCAACGCCTCCCGCAGCTCCGATGTGGTTGTCTTTGATGAGGACGCCGTCGGAGAGATTATATCGGTGGTTATATCCTCCTCCTATTTTTACTGCGTATTTTTCAAAGATACGCATATTGGGTGTTGTCTTTCTGGTATCCAGCAGCTTCGTCCCGGTCCCCTTCAAAAGTTCAGCCACACTCCTTGTATAGGTGGCGATCCCGCTCATCCGCTGCAGAAAATTAAGGGCAGTCCTCTCCCCGGACAAAATGGCACGGATGTCCCCCTCCACAACAGCCAGGAGGTCTTTATCCTTTACCTCGTCTCCGTCTTTGCAGTACATAGTCACTTTGACAGACTCGTCCAAAAGCTGGAACACCCGCTTAAATACATCCATCCCCGCAATCACACCGTCCTGTTTGCATATAAGCTGCGCAGTCCCCTGCTTTGCCTCCCTCATAACTGCATTGGTGGTTACGTCTTCACTGGATATATCCTCTGCCAGTGCCTGGAGCAGCAGGTTATCCACATTTAGCTTGGTTGTGATTGGATTCATTCTCTTCTACCTCTCTGTTCTTCTTTTCTATTTCTTCCAGAATTGCCTTTTTCAGGCCTCCGAAATAATGTTCCTCATTCTCATAATCCTTTTGCCGTATCCCGTACGTACGCTCCAGCTCCCTCCAGTCCCGGCATCCCTGTCCCTGAGGGCTTTCTCCGGTTCCCGACAAAATTGCGCAGGCTGCGCGTTTTGCAAAAACAAGGCTCTCCAGCAGGGAATTGCTGGCCAGCCGGTTGGCGCCATGGACTCCATTGCAGCTGGTCTCGCCCGCTGCATAGAGATGCTTCATAGAAGTACGGCTGGACAGATCCACATCCACGCCTCCCATAAAATAATGCTGAGAAGGCACAACCGGAATCCATTCTTTTGTTACCTCATAGCCTTCCTCCCTGCACTTCTGGCAGATATTGGGGAACCTCTTCCACACATCGTGCCTGGTTATTGTCATCATAGACAGCCACACATACTGTGTTCCGTCCTTTTTCATCTGTTTCAAAATCTCTTTGGTCAGAAGATCCCGGGGCAGCAGTTCATTGACAAACCGCTCTCCCTTTTTGTTGTACAGGACCGCGCCTTCCCCCCTCACAGATTCGGAGATCAGGAACCGGCGTCCCTTCTTTTGGGAATATAAGGTTGTTGGGTGTATCTGCACATAATTCACATGCTCCAGAGCTACTCCCCTGCGAAGCGCGATCCCCAGGGCATCACCGGTGAGGTGGGGATAGTTTGTAGAATTGTCATAGATTCCCCCGATCCCTCCTGTAGCCCACAGCACATCCCGGGCAATGACAGGACGAAGGTCTCCCTTGCTGGTTTTCATCAGAATCCCCTCACAGCGGTTCTCTCTGGCAAGAATATCCATCATAGTAGTCCTGGTAAGTACGGTGATATTTTTCCTTTTTCTTACCTGGTTTAAAAGATGGGAGGTAATCTCTTTCCCGGTTATATCATCGTGATAAAGGATACGGTTCGTAGAATGGGCACCTTCCCTTGTGTAGAGAAGACTTCCGTCCTTCTGCGCAAATTCAACGCCATATTCTATCAGTTCTCGGATCACATCCCTGGAGGAACGAATCATAACATCCACAGATTCCCGCCGGTTCTCATAATGTCCTGCCCGGAGGGTATCCTCCATAAAGCTTTCGTAGTCCTCCTCCTCTTTTTGAACACAGATCCCTCCCTGCGCCAGAAAGGAATCGCTCTCTTCTAATTCCCCTTTGGTTATCATCAATATACTTTTGTCATCCGGCAGGTGCAGTGCCGCAAAGCAGCCTGCCACCCCTGTCCCCACTATGATGACATCATACTTCTCTTCCATACGGTCTCCTAACTATTTGGCCAGTTCCAGCATACGGATCAATGGCGCGTGTGCTTTCCTCCCAAATTCCTCCTCAAGTTCTATCCGGGGCTGTCCGCTTTCCAGTGCTCCGATAATCTTTTCAAGTGTTATCTTCTTCATATTCGGACATATCTGCGTGTTGCCGGCAGCGTAGAATCTCTTGTCCGGATTCCGTTTCTGAAGCTCATACATCACGCCCATTTCTGTCCCTATGATAAATTCCTTTGCATCACTCTCAGTGGCGTACTGTATGATCCCTGAAGTGCTTCCCACATAATCTGCCAGTTCTGTGATCTCTTCCCTGCACTCCGGATGCACCAGGATCTCTGCCTTAGGCCTTGACTCCTTAATCTTTTCCAGGTCTTCTCTCCGGATGGCGGTATGTACATGGCAATAGCCGTCGTTAAATATAAAGTTTTTTTCCGGCAGCTGACCTGCAATATACCGGCCCAGATTCTCATCGGGAATAAAATAGATATTTTTATTTGGCAGGGCTCTTACGATTTTAAGGGCATTGGAAGACGTCACACAGACGTCTGCGTGCGTTTTCAGTTCCGCTGTGGAATTCACGTAGCATACCACCGCCAGATCCCCGTATTTCTCACGCATTTCCCCGATCTTTTCTACTGCCGCCATATGAGCCATGGGACAGTCCGCATGGGCATCCGGAAGCAGTACAACCTTATCAGGATTCAGGATCTTTGCGCTCTCCCCCATAAAGGATACGCCGCACAGTACGATTGTTTTTTCCTTTACTTTCGTTGCAATCTCACTTAGATAGTAGGAGTCTCCAATATAGTCAGCGATCTCCTGTACCTCGTCTCTCACGTAATAGTGCGCCAATATAACAGCATCTTTCTCTTTTTTCAGCCGCTCAACAGCGGCCATCTTCTCATTCATACTTATCCTCCCATAAATTATCATATTGGCGTTAGTATATCACATGTTTTTACAGCTGACAAGACAGCTGTATTTCCAATATTTAAAAATGTAATAAAAACTCAATAAAACAGTCACGCTCTCTGCAATAGGCACTACCAGCCAGATCCCCCGCATCCCCCAAAAGCCCGGCAGAAGAAATACAAGTACTGCGTTGAGCACAATTCCCCGCAGCAGAGCAATGAAGAGTGAGTCCCTCGCCCGATCAATGGAAGCCAGGACTGCTGCGGCCACAATATTAAGACCCATGGTCAGAAAGGCGGTAAAATAAACCGGCATTCCTTTCGCCGCAATCTCTTCAAAAGCTGTATCCCCTCCCCCATTAAAAATGCCTATCAGCTCATGGGTGAAAAGGATCCCCGGCAGACAGCAGAGAACGCCCAGAATTCCTGCCAGAATCAGTGCACGCTTAACGTAGGAAAATACTGCTTTGCTATCCCCGCTCCCGTAGCCGCGGCTGACCAAAGGCTGAATCCCCTGGGCAATTCCATTAAAGATAGACATTACTATAATTGCCAGATTCGCTATCACCCCATAGGCGGCAACCCCTACACTTCCTGTCAGATTCAGAATCACATAATTAAACAGAAGGATTACAATCCCGGAGGAAATCTCTGTGACAAAGGAGGCGCCTCCCAGGGACATCAGCTTCACCAGCGCTTTTCCCTGGAACCGGCACTTCACCGGGCGGAATTGGTTCTTTCCCTTCCAGATATGGGCAGATGCCACCAGCATGCTGAACAGAGGAGCCAGCCCTGTTGCAAACGCAGCGCCGAACATCCCCCATCCAAACCCAAAGATAAAAAGTGTATCCAATAGTATATTGCTGAAACTGCCTGTCAGCATGGCAGCCATGGCCAGCCTGGGATTCCTGTCATTTCTCACAAAACAAACCAGAACATTGTTAAACAGGAAGGGGACAGAGAAAGCCAGAAGCGTCCTCATATAAGGGATCAGACATTCCATAACCTTCCCTTCTGCCCCCAAAAGTTCCCCCAGCGGCCTCGTGAAGGCTACACCAGATACCGTAAAAAGAACCCCCAGGATAAGCGCCGTCCTGCAGGCTCTGGTAAAAGCAATGTCGGCTTTTTGTCCCTGCCCCATCCCCTGCTCCATGGAATACAAGGTGGCGCCTCCCATCCCCAGCATCAGACCCACACCGTTTACCAGTGAATACACAGGTATTACAAGGTTAAGGGCTGCCAGGCCGTCGCTTCCCACTCCGTTTGCGATGCAAAGAGTATCCACAAAGACAAAGCATGACAGACCTATCATGCTTAAAATATTAAAGGACACGTATTTCCAAAAGGCTCCCGGTCCCAATTCTGCTTTTTGCTTCATCGTTCTTTCTCCTTTTCTACTTCCGAATTATATGCTGCCGCCCCACGAACAGAAAAAGCATCAGTCCCGGATTCCCTCTGGCCTGCTGGAATCCGTGCCTGATGCTCCTATACCTGCATCTATCCGGCGATAGATACGGGCAGCATAATCTTTTCATTTAATCTCAGGAATGTATTATAGCAAATTTACTGTATTCTTGCAACAATTTCATTTGCTTTTTTATAAACTGCTTCCGCCTCTGTACCGATAGTAAAACATCCGTCCTCATATAAAATTCGTCCGTTTACCATAGTCAGCTTAATATTCTGTTTGCTTCCGCTGTATACCAGATTCTTGGTGATACAGTTGAGAGGCTGCATATTGGGCTGGTGAAGATCCACAAGGATCAAATCTGCCAGCTTCCCTTCCTCCAGAGTGTCACACTCCAGAAGCCCCATGGCTCTTGCACCCCCAACGGTAGCCATATACAATACCTGGTTGGCATCCACCACTGACGCATCCCTCTCCCGAATCTTTGCCAGACCTGTGGTGAGAAACATCTCCCGGAACATATCCAGGCAGTTGTTGCTGGCCGGGCCATCTGTTCCTATGGCCATGGGAATCCCCATATCCAGCATTTTCTTTACCGGAGGAATTCCGCTGGCCAGTTTTACGTTGGAGCCCGGATTGGTTATGGCATACAATCCCCGCTTTTTGAATATCCTTAAATCTTCTTCTGTCATATGAACGCAATGGTATCCCCCTCCGCCATAGTCAAAGAGCCCCAGGCTGTCCAGGTATTGGGTGGGGGTCATATGATTTCTGTCAAGACACTGCTGTACCTCCGTCAGGCTTTCGGAATTGTGGGTATATACAGGCGCCTTATATTTATGGGCAAGTTCGGCCAGACCAGCCAAAAGCTTTTCTGATGTGGTATATTCTGCATGAAATCCCAGCTGGAAGGAGATAAGCGGATGATAATGGTTATACTCGCAGTACCACTCTTCCATCTCCTCCAAAGACTGGGTGAAATCGTTCATTCCTCCTGTTATGACTGTACGGAAGCCGCAGGCAACCGAAGCTTCTGCAATGGTGTCCGGCGTCAGATACATATCAAAATTCGCCGTGATTCCGCTGGTCAGATATTCCATAATAGCCAGCTTTGACAAATGGCAGATATCCTCCGGTGTTAATTTGGCCTCCCTGGGGAATACCTGCTTATTCAGCCAGTCCAGAAGCGGCATGTCATCTGCATAGGAACGCAGAAACGTCATGGCAGAATGGGTGTGGGCATCTTTAAAGCCGGGCATAATCAGATTTCCGTCTCCGTCTATCTCCCTGTCCCATTCCTCCCGGGTATGTTTTTCTTCCCCCACGTAAGCAATTCGGTTTCCCTTTATCTGAACTTCTCCGCGGGTAACCCGGAAATCATCAGCCATAGTCAGAATTCTTACATTATAAAAGCGTATCTTCATTTTGTCCCTCCTCATTTTTCCGGAATATTGTCCGGCATACGATCCTTCTCTGTCTGTGTGTTTACCCTTATTTTTCCACATCCCGGGGGATTATGCAACTTATTTGCCGCAAATTTCTGTCAGGTCTGCCATCCATATTTTTACATAACTGCGCTTGCAAAAGTAGGAAGCCCGTAGTAAGATTATTTTTAACGCAGCGAGAAACATCAAAGTATAACAAGGAGCAAGTAATGAACACCCCCAAAACAAGAGATTTTCTCTTAGACAACTATAAAGCCCTGCTTATATTTCTTGTAGTAGTGGGACACTTTATAGAAGAGGGATACGATTCCAACCCCTTTTTATATGAGCTGAAATGGTTTATCGTATCCTTTCATATGCCGGCATTTATCTTCGTATCAGGATACTTTTCCAAGAAACAGACATCTCCGGGAAAACTGATGCAAAAGCTTATCATTCCCTACCTGGTATATGAACTCATGTATTACCTGTTATATACTCTAATCCTACATAAAGAGACAAAGCTATATCTGTTATATCCAAAATTTTCACTGTGGTATCTCATGGCACTGTTTGTCTGGCGGCTTTTAACGCCTTATATCCGCAGGATCCCGGCTGCCATCCATATGCCCTTTGCCATCCTGGCAGGCATTCTCATGGGATGCAGCAGCATGGACGACAACTTCCTGTCCATACCCCGGATTGTGGTATTCTACCCCTTTTTCCTGGCAGGCATTCATTTTAACAGAGAGTGGCTTACAAAATACAGAAATAACATAACAAAAGTCCTGGCGGGTCTGCTTTTGTGCCTTGGAGGCGTCTTCCTGTATGCCGATCCCATACACCGAAGTCTCTCTCCCAAGATATTCTACGGAAGATACAACTACGAATATCTGGAATTGTCAGATATGGACGGGATGTGCATCCGCCTGCTCTGCTATGGGATCTCCTTTGCCCTGACCTATCTCCTCATGTTCCTGATACCGGACAGGAAAATCTTCTGTTCCAGTCTGGGCAACCGTACCATGTCCATCTATTTGTTCCATGGTTTGGCCTACTCCAGCTTTAAGCAGGCCACCGATCTGTTGGAACATATCTATACCTGGTGGGAAACTCTGGCTCTGTTCGGATTCTGTGTCTGCCTGGTGTGGGTATTTTCCAGGAAGCCATTTGTAGAATTTACCAACGAAGTGGCAAGGATAGAATTGCCTAAAGGACCCAGAGGACCCGGGAAAAAGTACAAAAGGGGCAAAAAGGGGACGTGTACTTTCTAGAAAGTACACGTCCCCTTTTGGGACTCAGGGTGTCCCTTTTTAAGACTGCCCTGTCCCTTTTTTGATTTTTAACAGGTTGCTCCTCCCACCAGATGCAGTTTTGCATCCAGGATTTCCTGCTTTCTTTCCATAAGTCCATTCCCCATAAGTTGTTCTTCCACGTTCTCAAAGCCTAGTCTTTCAATGGTGGAAGCAAACCGTTCCCCTGTTTTTCCCTGCTCCCGGTACAGGAGAATTACTTTTTCTATTATTTCCATTAACTCTTCTTTGGAGGTAAATACTTTTGACAGCGGCTGTCCCAGAGCGATCCGTTTGCCCCATCTCCCCCCCAGGTAGATTTTGTATCCGACTTTGCCGTCTTCAATGGCATCAAAGTTGCACTTTCCTACACAGAGGCCGCAGTTTGTACATTTCTCTTTGTCGATCTCCAGTACCCCGTCAACAAGCTTGGCTGCCTGTGGCGGACAGACTTTCTCCACCGGACATTTTTTACAGCCGTTGCAGCTATCTTCGTCATAGTTTGGAATCAGCTGTCCCACAATTCCAAGATCGTTCAGATCCGGCTTTACGCAGTTGTTGGGACATCCGCCTACAGCTATTTTGAACTTGTGCGGAAGTTTTACTTTTTCATAGCCTTTATAGAATTTCTCATGGATCTCTTCTGAAATTGCGTATGTATCAATTAACCCGTATTGGCAGGTAGTACCCTTACAGGATACTACCGGACGTACTTTGGACCCGGTTCCTCCGGTTTCCAGTCCGGCTTTTGCAATGTAGGCCCGAAACTCTTCAATCTTATCAAATGGAATCCCCTGTATTTCTACCGTCAGACGGGTAGTATATACCACATTTCCATTCCCAAATAATTTTGCAGCCTCTCCCAGACAGATCTGCTGCTCTGCTGTGATCTTTCCATTTTTTGTGATAATTCTGCCTGAAAAGTTATCTGTGCCTTTGTTGCTTAAAAATCCCAGACCTTTTACTCTTTTTTCCTCTTCCGGGCTAATTGTTAATGTTGCCATTCTGTATTTCCTCCTATTTTTACATTTATTCTATATTAATTTTAATACAGCGACCTCTAAATAGATACCCTTTTTAAAAGAATTTCTCTTAAAAATCTGATCCGTTAAAAATAGTTCCTCCCTCAAGTGCCTTGGTGTTGGTATATCCATAGTATTTCAGACGGTTCTGAAGCATATATGCTCTCTTTCCTTTAGAGCAGACCAGAAGCAGTTTATCGTCTTTTCCAAACTGAGGAAGTTCCCCGTTTACACTGGAGAGGTCTACATAGACTGCGTTCTCCAGCGACGGCTGAATGGAAACATCGATCACCTGATATCCGTCGGCCGCACCCTCTCTGTACTGTACAGGTGTAAAGGTATCAAATTCACCTTCCATCTTATTGAGAAGAACATTTACGGTATGTTCAAAGGGATGAATGGCAGTGGAAAACGGCGGTGCGTAGGCAAAGTCAAGATGCTCCAAATCATCTACTGTCGCATTCATACTTAATGCCATCACAGCAATATCCACCATCTTATCCACGGCGCCGATTCCCAGGCACTGGATACCCAAGAACTTTCTGGACTTCGCATCTGCCACTAATTTGACAATGAAGCTGGAAGCCCCCGGGTAATAGTGGGCTTTGTCATCCACTACTGCCATAACGCTGACTGGTTGGAATCCCGCTTTTGCCGCATCTGTCTCGGAAAGTCCTGTCCGCCCTGCATTCAGTCCCGGAAGTTTTACAATTCCAGTTCCAAGAACCCCCGGGTAGGCAACCTTTTCACCGGCAATATTTTTAGCGGCGATTCTTCCTTCGATATTTGCAGAGGATCCCATAGGAGACCAGGCAGCTGCCTTTGTCAGACGGTTGCAGACCATGGCACAGTCCCCCAGCGCGTAGATATTCTCATCGTTCGTCTGCAGATACTCATTCACCTTAATGGTTCGGTTTGGCATCATCTCAATTCCTGTATCCGCCAGAAAGCCTGTGTTTGCACGGATTCCCAGAGACATAACAATAGCGTCTGCCTTCATGGCCTTGCGGCTGGTCTGTACCTTTTCCACCTTATCTGTACCCAAAATGGCCTCCAGCTTTGTACTGGTAAATGCCATGATTCCCTCATCCGCCAGATGGTCCTCCACGTACTCTGTAATCTCCGGATCAAATCCCGGCATAATATGCTCCGCCATATCAATGACAGACACCTTTACCCCTTTTTCCTTCAGATTCTCTGCCACCTCGAGCCCGATAAAGCCGCCTCCGGCTACTACTGCACGCTTAATGCTTCCACCGTCCACTGCAGCTTTTAAAGCATCCGCATCCTCCGGCGTACGCATAAAAAATACATTCTCCAGGTCAATCCCCTCGATGGGAGGTTTTACGGGGGACGCTCCTGTAGAAATCACCAGTTTATCATATGTATACACTTTTACTTCACCGGTTTCCACATTTACCCCAGTCACGCACTTTTTATCTCTGTCTAAGCCAGTCACTTCAATCCCTGTCAGGACCTCTGTTCCTGTAAGTTTTGCAAAGCTCTCCGGTGTATTCGCAATCAGCAAATCCCTGTCCTGGATCACATTTCCCACATAATAAGGAAGACCGCAGCCTGCATAAGAGATCTCTTTGCTCATTGTTAAAATCGTAACCTCAGCACTTCTGTCCAATCGTTTTAATTTTGCTGCAACCTTTGTACCGGCTGCTACCCCGCCAATAATTAATACTTTCACAAAAATACGCCTCTTTTCTTTTATTTTGCAGTTCCAGTGTTTCTGCCGTCTGCATTCCGGCTTTTTTATCTATTCCTATGATAACACTTGATTTATCATAGGTAAACTAATATAATACTATATAAAACATAGGAATTACCTATATGTTATTGTATTGGATAAGGAGGCCATTTATGACAATCAGACATCTGAAAGTATTTATAGAAGTGGCAGAAAAAGGAAAGATGAGCGCAGCGGCAGAGGCGCTTTATATCACCCAGCCCTCTGTCAGCCAGGCTATCCGCGAACTGGAAGAGCACTACACCACCCTACTGTTTGAGCGGCTGTCGAAACGGCTGTATATTACAGAGGCAGGAAAACTTCTCTACGGATATGCCAAACAAGTCGTCTCTCAGTTTGACCTGATGGAAGATAATATGGTGCCGAATAATCTGAAAGAAAAACTCAGGATCGGAGCCACCCTCACCGTTGGGGGCAGTATCCTGTCCCCTCTTGTAAAAGACTTTCGGGAAGATCATCCGGAAATAAATATTTTTGCCTGTGTAGATAATACGCAGGACATTGAACAGAAATTACTGAATATGGAGCTGGATGTAGCCATTGTGGAAGGGCAGGTAAAGCACCATGATCTGGTGTCTGTTCCTCTTATCAAAGACCGTCTGGTCCTGGCATGCAGCAATGAGCATCCCTTTGCTGGCAGGGCCTCCGTGTCGATTCACGAGCTGGAGGGACAAGAATTCGTTATGCGGGAGCCGGGAAGCGGAACCAGAGAGCTTTTCGAAAAATATCTTGAAAAACATAAGATAAAGATCCATACTGTCTTTGAGGAGCACTCTCCGGATTCCATCCGAAAAGCGGTTTTAATTAACAATTGTCTTACCGTAATCTCACCCCGTCTGCTGGAGTCGGAGCTTCGGGAAAATAAGGTATACATATTTGTCAATGCCCGCCAGGACTGGAACCGGTCTTTCAGCTTTGTATACCACAAAGACAAATTCCTGACCCCTTCCATCCGGCACCTTCAGGATCTGGTGACCAGTTACGGGGAACACGAGGTCCTGGCCGACATTCCGGCCGGACGTCTCACAGCATCTGCATAAATTGGAGGTTATAAATGAATACCATTGATCTAAATGAACGCTATAAAAAAATCTGCAGCTATTATGGTGCCGCCATTATCCTGGCCGGTATCCTGACAGGAATCTATAATATAATAAATTCTACGTCCTATTACGTAATGCTGGCCTTTTCCTTCTGCGCCTTTGCCTTCATACCTTTTATATTTAACAAGGTATTTCGCCTTCGCCCGGCCTATATTATACACTTTGCCATCTACGCCTTCTCTACACTTGCATTTGGCATCGGCATGATTTTAAACGGCTACCACCTGGTACCCGGCTATGACAAGTTTGTACATTTTTTATCGGGTATTGTTTTTACTCTTATCGGGTGCTGTATTTTCTACATCTTTAAGCCAAGAAAAAAGCTGGAGAGAGAGGATGCCCCCCTCACCAGTCTCTTTTCCCTCTGTTTCTCTCTGGCTGTAGCCTGCTTCTGGGAAATTTTTGAATACGTTATTAACTTTATTCTGCACAATGACCCCCAGAATGTATTTACCACCGGGGTAAATGATACCATGCAGGATATCATCGCCTGCCTGCTCGGCTCCCTTGCCGTTGCCTTCAGCCTCTGGCGCTTTCTGGCTAAGGGCAGGGAAAATTTCTTCTCAAGGATCCTGCAGAGCTTCTGCGATATAAATTTAACAGCCCGTTAAGAAAGGAGAATTATTATGGGTGAACTATCTAAACTTCCCAACATCGGCCCGGCCGTCGAGGCACAGCTGGAAGAAGTGGGCATTACCACACCGGAGCAGCTGAGAGAAACCGGCAGCCGGCAGGCATGGCTGAAGATTAAGGCCATCGACGCTTCTGCCTGTATCCACAGACTTTACGCACTGGAAGGTGCAGTCCTGGGGATTAAGAAAAGCCAGCTTCCGCCGGACACAAAAGCAGAGTTATCAGAATTCTACCGGCAATTCAAGTGATCTGATATCTGCTGTAGCGCCTGCACCCTTTCACCACACAGAATATGGTTACAATAGCTACAATTCCGTATTCACTCCACCGGAACACAGCTGATGCGCTGGACAGTTCTGCCATGGGCATAAAAAGGGTTAGGGAGCCAATGATTCCCCGGAAGAGGATTACGATTCTGGAGGGACCCAGCATAGTAAATATTATACTGTACATTATCAGGGGAAGCACATAAAAGAACAGGGACCACAGGAGGGATTGAAAAGTCTGCCGGCACCGGGACGAGATAAAAAGTGTAATCCCTCCGGTCCCCATGTTGGCCAGAAACCCTGCCAGAAAGTATCTCAAAAGCAGTCCCCCCGCCGCTCCCCTGGAGGCTCCCATATAATATAAATCAGGGAAAACCAGCTCTCCGCTTGCCCTTAATCCCTCTGTGCCGTAAACCCCTGCGAAAACGGCGAAAAGCGCCCCGGACACCGCCAGATAAAGAATACCCGTAAGTCCCAGCACCGCCCCCGCCTTACAGACGGCATTTTTCCCTCTCCCATACGCAGTTGTCATCAGCACATTTACCGTCCCAAGGGCATACTCCTCTGAAAATACGGGTGCTGCCGCAATCACCGTCAGCACAGCCAGAATCAGTCTGGCCATCATATGCATTTCCAGAAAGTCACTTCCCCACACATCCCCGTATGCATACTCCAATCCCCCATCCATCAGCGCACTGATTTCCGGAACATCCTGTGCCCTCACCAGCGCAGGGAATTCTGCTCCCCATCTTCGGGTAGAAAGGTACTCTGTCACAAACCGGTTGCAGGCATTCTCGTAATATCCCTTTTTGGTATCTCCTGTCTTCGGATCTGTCTGCAGGCTGTCTGCATATTCTGTCCACCCAAATGCGGCAATAATGTTCTCAGCCTTTTGGCGGGTTAGGGGACCTTCATAGTTTTTGGCTGTCTCCAGATTCTTTTCAATGGCCTCCATCCTCCGGTAACAGATGCCGTCCTCATATACATACTCTCCCCCCAGAACACCCGTCCAAAAATAAAACCCCAAAAACAGAAGCCCTGCAAAGAGTCCCAGATACAATATTTTCCTGGTACAAATCTTATAAATTTCTGTCTGCAGTATCTTCATACGCTCCCCCTTTCCTCCTCTGTAAAATACAGATAGACATCTTCCAGGCCCGGTTCCGCCGGCACTGCATTTGCACAGGGCTTATCCACCGAAAGCATGCGGAGTCTTACCTGGTTATCCACATTTTTAAGATTACTTACCGGATACTTTTCTGTATAATCCCCCACTTTGTCCCCGGGTATCAGACATTCCCATACACAGCCATTCATCCTCTTTACCAGCTCTTCCGGAGTGCCGCTCCCTATGATCTTACCTTTTTTCATAAGGAGAATTTCGTCTGCGATATAGGCCACATCTGCCACAATGTGGGTAGACAGAATTACAATCCGGTTTTTACCCAGGGAGCTGATAATATTTCGGAAACGGATGCGCTCTCTGGGATCCAGACCGGAGGTAGGCTCATCCAGGATCAGAATCTCGGGATCGTTGAGCAGCGCCTGGGCAATCCCCAGCCTTCTCACCATTCCCCCGGAAAAGGTTTTTATCTTCTGCCTTTCCTCACCTTCCAGCCCTACCAGCTTTAAGAGTTCCCGGCACCTCTCCCGGGCCAGCTCCTTGGGCAGAGCTTTCAGTGACGCAAGGTACATCAGATACCGCCAGGCGGTAAACTCCGGGTAATACCCGAATTCCTGCGGCAGATATCCCAAAAGACGTCTGTATTCCCTCCCCATATTCCGTATAGGAATCCCGCTGCAGACAATCTCTCCCTCCCCTGGAGGGAGAAGATTGCATATCATTCGCAGCAGGGTGGTTTTTCCCGCACCGTTTTCCCCCAGCAGACCATATACCCCGTTTACAAACGAGACACTAATGTGATCTACCGCTATTTTCTCCTTATACTGTTTCGTGATCCGATCCAACTTTAACTCCAGCATATTTTCTCTCCTCCCACAGACAGTTTCTTAAACAGAGAATGCAGCTCCAGTGCCAGAAGAACCACTCCTATCAGGAACACTCCCCCCCATACCGGCAGATAGATTTGCCGGTACACACCTGGAAATGCCCCGGGTATCATGGCTGCCAGGCCCATAAAGACTGCAGCCGTGATCTGAGGCCACTTCTTCCCCATGTTTCTGCCCCAGAACAACAGAAGCAGGTAGCACCCGTGGGAAAGCACAAAGGGAACAAGAATATACAGACAAAGGGCCAAAATTCCAAAATCTGTTTTTCTGGAAAGCCCGCCTATCACCCCTGTAAGAATAGCAACGTTTATACTCCCCGAGAGTACCATTTTAATTCCCCAGAGCTGTCCCAGATTAAAATAGCAGCTCTCCTCCAGCTCTCCCATCTGACAGGACTGGCTTCTGCCAAGTTCCATCACAGTCACTATTCCGATGCTTGCTGCCAGAACGGAAGCGTAGAACAGGTAGGGGACATCCTCCCGGGAAAGGTTTCCCAACAGCAGAAATACGAGTATCCCTACTCCAGCAAAGGCCCCCTGGCCAATCCAATACCCCCTGGAAATGTAGGCCAGCTGGCTTTTCAATATCTCCAGCCAGGAGGGACAGTATACCAGTCTCTTTTGGGCGGCAGCCTCCTGTATTTTGTAAAGGGACTCCTTTTTCTTTATGGGATCCACCGAAAGTTCCGGAAGCTTGATTTTGTCATTCCCCATAAAAGTCCTCCTTTCTCAGCATTCTTTTCAGTTTCTCTGTTCCCTGTTTCATCCGGGATTTTACGGTGGAGATCCCTGCCCCTGTGACCGCTCCGATTTCCCTGTAGGTAAGACCGCTGCAGCAGTGCAGAACAATTACCTCCCGCTGCATAGGAGGCAGGCAAAGCAACGCCTCCCGCACCTTCTCTATCCGCTCAGCCTCCAAGACCTTCTCACTGGCAGCGTCTCCGCCTACAGACTCTCCCTCCGGATTCAGAGGCGAATCCCAAGGCACTGTCCTCCTCTTTTTCTCACAGTGAAAATAGTCCCGGCATACATTCATGGCAATGGCAAGAAGATACCCCTTCAGATTCTTGTGGCGGTAATGATCCACATACCGTATGAATCGGAGGAAGGTCTCCTGGGCAAGATCATAAGACTGATCCGGGCTGCCGGTCTGATAGCAGCAGAAGCGGTATATGTCATCGTAGTACTTTTCAGCAATGGTATTCAGGTATTCCTTTCTGCCCTGCCGGATCTGCTCAATCATCTGGCCGTCATCCATAAAACATTCCTCCTTATTCCCTTTAACTATATAACTGCCATAATATCAAAAAGGTTTTATATAATTCACCTTCTATGCCCATAATTATATAGTTGCCTATATAAAATTTACATACATCCGCAAAAAAACTCCCAGAAAGTTCATGTCTCTGAGAGTTTTTACAGGGGGACTACGGATGCATTCAATGTAATCTGGCAATCGCTCCCCTCATCCTTTACATGACAGTTCATTCAGCCGCCTGCATCCTGCGTTCGTCCAGCTCCTTCCGAATTGTGGGATAGATCTTATCAATTCCCATGAAAAGATACCAGATGACCAGGACAATCCCTGTAATCACCAGCGGCAGATACAAAAACAGCGCTTTGATGGCAAAGATTGCAGAATCCGGCTGGACTGCCGCCATCCCGTCATAATTTCCCGCTGCCAGTATCCATCCTAAAGCCGCGGTACCAAGCCCTGTGCCGATTTTCTGTCCAAAGCTGGTGACGCTGTAGGTAAGCCCTTCCTCACGGATTCCGTCTTTCCACTCACTGTAGTCTACCACATCCCCTACAATAGCGAACAAACAGGAATAAAGTGCCGCATGTCCAATCCCCTGAAGGACAAGCCCGCTGTAGATCATAGGCAGGTTCACCGGGCCGGCGATTTCCAGAATAAGTCCAACTGCGTAGAAACTAAACCCAATAAACAAGGCTTTGATCTTACCAAACCTCTTCGTAAACAGAGGGATCAGCATAATGGTCAGGATTGTCGGTATATAGTTGAATAAAGTCATGGTACTGTTGAGCATCTCATCGCCCAGAACATATTTTGCATAATAAATCCTTGCTCCGCCAGTCAGCCCCAGTGAGGTATAGATCACCGCAAACGCCAAGGTGATCAGAATAAAATATTTGTTTTTGCAGAGTGTCTTCACCGTTTTCACGGGATGTTTCTTTTCTTTTTGGGAAGCGGCTGGTTTCACCGGTTTGTACCGCTCCTTTGTACCCAGAAATGTGACAGCGAACATAGCCATTGCCACAACTGCATAGATCACACTCATATACGTCCAGCCTTTTTGTCCGTTTCCCAGCTTGTGTACCAGCGGGATTGTGATGACGTTGATGACAAGCTGTGCAATCATCGTAAACTCAAAACGGAACGTGTTCATGACATTTCTGTCATGCTGCTCCGTGGTCACCAGTGACAGCATGGTATTATAAGACAGGTTGGACGCAGTGAAGCAGACTGCCGCCAAAAAGATATATACCAGCAAGAGATACAGCGCCTTGCCGTCTGCACTCAGCTTTGGGACCGTGAAAATCATCACCAGGCTGATGACCAGCGGCGGCGCGCTCCACAGCACCCAGGGGCGGGCTTTTCCCCATCTGGTATTCGTCTTATCAATGATGATCCCCATGAAAAGGTCTGATACCCCGTCAAACAGCCGGGCGATCAGCATCAGTGTCCCCACTACCCCTGCTGCGATGCCTGCCACATCCGTGCAGTAAATCGTCAAAAAGGATGCTACTGTGGTCCACACAAGGTTCGCCCCGATATCACCTACGCCATAGCAGACTTTTTCTCTCACGGACACCCGGCTGCCTGTCCTTTCCTTTTTCGCTGATATCCTTTCCGATGCTCCGGTATTCAGGCCTACGGAAATATTTTCAACAGCTTCCATTCCTACATCCTCCTCGTTCTTTCATTTCTGCGATTACTATAGCAGAACCCATGCGGAAAAGGAGGAGAAATATTCCGCTAAAGGAGGAAAAATCCGAACTGTTATGTATTCATCCTCCTGTATTCATTGGGAAGCATGCCCACTTCCGCCCGGAAAACCTTGCTCATATATTTAGGGTCCGAAAAACCGGTCAGGGCCGCTATCTGGTTCAATTTCAGGTCCGTGTCCAGCAGAAGGCGTTTGGCTCTGTCTATTCTCAGCTTCCGGATGATCTCCGTAAAGGACTGCCCGGTTTCCTTTTTCAGCAGTTTTCCCAGATACTCCTCTGAGACACGGAGCCTCCTGGCTGTCTCCTCTAAATTAATCCCCTGGCTGTAAGATTCCCGGATCAGGGAAAGCGCCCGCTGTACCAGCAGTTCTGAGGAAGACTGTTCTTTTTGCTCCGGCCGGATCATGGAGAACAGTTCCAGCAGCACATCCATGATATCATCCCAGCGCACTGATTCCAGTATGGTCCGCATTACATTCTGCACCATCAGCTCCTCATCCTTCAGGGTACCGCATTCCTTTGCAGTATTGATGACTGCATAAGCAAATCTGAGGCAGACCTCCCGGATATCCTGGGGACGGTGGACTTCTAACAGGCAGGATTCCATGAACTGCTGAAAGCAGCGGATAAACTCTTGGGAATCCAGGCGCATGACCGCATGCCTGGCTCTATTCTCCAGTTCCGTTGGATAGGCAGACGGGCAGACCCTCACAGCGCTTATCTTATCACACTCGATCAAAACCCCGTCGCCCAGAATCAGGTTCCATCCGCCTGCATCCACCAGTTCCTCTTCTGCCCCGGCAAGGCCAGAGAAGCTGCCGCACACCTTCCACGTAAAAACACCATGGTTCCTTATCCTGGCGGAAAGGGCGGGTATCACGGAGCGCTTTATATACCTTATAAACTTTTTGCTGTCAGATATATGATAAAAACAGATAAAAAAGGCTTTCCGGCTGTCCCGCGCTGTCATACACAGCTCTGTTTCCTGCCTGTGGGAAGAGAATTCCCGGAAGAATTCTTCCACCCCGCCTTTATCTGTCTCATAATGTTTCCCTAACAATATATAGAGGCAGTACATGTGGTCCGTCATCGTGATCCCATAATTCTGTGAGAGAGCAGCCTCAAGGCCGGCATCCAGGGTAAGCCGCCCCTCAAGGGTCTCGGTAAGCAGCTGTTCCAGGGAAAGCGCCTGACGTCCCCGCGCCTCCACCATCAGCTCACTCTCGATTTTCTCCATGGTCTTGCGCAGCTCCTGAAGGTCTACCGGCTTCAGCAGATAGTTCTCAATCCCCAGGGAGATTGCTTCCTTTGCATATTTAAAATCCGAATAGGCTGTCAGGATCACCACTTTCACTTCAATGCCTTGCTCCCTGGCTTCCTTCAGCATCGAAAGGCCGTCCATGTCCGGCATCCGGATATCCAAAAAAATCAGGTCCGGGCGCTCCCGCTCCAGCAGTTTCAGCCCGTCCATCCCGTTTTCCGCGCTGTCCACTACATGATAGTCCGGGTTTATCTTATGCAGGACGCGTACAAGTCCTTCACGGATTGGTTTTTCATCTTCAATTACTGCGATCCGCATCTTCGTTTCCTCCCTGCAGCGGCACAAACAGATGTACCGCTGTTCCTGTATTCTGTGCACTCTCAAAATAGACAGCCGCCGCTTGCCCATAGTAGAGTTTCAGGCGCTTTCTCACATTAGAGATACCGAGATGATTCTTTCTCTCTGTCCCCGCGTTTAATTCCTCCAGTATCTCCGGCTGTATGGGATTCCCATTGTTTCGGATCCGGATATGGAGCTGTTCCCCTGCCCGTTCCATCCGGATTTCCAGTTTGTGGGGCTCCTTACTCCCGCGGAAGCCATATTTTACTGCATTCTCTACAAAGGGCTGCATCAGCATTTTGTGGATCTGGCAGGGCATAAGCGCTTCCTCCGCCTGGAATTCCAGCTCTATCTCTTCCCCCAGTTTTGCCTGATGCAGAAGGATATATTTTTCAAGCCAGGCACATTCGGCGCCAACCGTTGTAAGCTCCCCGGCGTCATTGATGGCATATCGCAGGATTCCCGCCAGGGCTACAAGCATACTGCTGATCTCATACTGTTCATTCTCTATGGCCTTCCAATTGATGGTATCCAGTATATTATAGAGAAAATGGGGGTCTATCTGTGCCTCCAGGGCAGATATCTCTGCATTTTTCTGCTCAATGGCGGAAGCCTTTACCTTCTCCACAGACAGTCTGGTGCGCTCCGCCATCTCATTGAAGCCCTCCGAGATCCGCTGGAGCTCACTGCTGTCGTTTTCATTCACCGGAAGGCTTAAGCAGAACTTTTCCTTTTCCAGATTGTCCATAGCATCTACGATTCCATTTACAGATGCCATCACAGGGCGTGTCACCCGGTACAGCAGGATGACAAGAACCAGGAGCATGGCGGCCGCCACAAGGACCCAGAAGATAAACTGTTCCCCGATTGCCCTCTGGTATGGCTTCATGGGCTGGCAAAGCAGAATGGTCCACCCGCTCCTCTTATTCTCTATGGTCTGGATACTGCTGCCTTTCTTCTCTAAAAACGCGGTCTTCTGCCCCCGGGCATCTTCCGCCCCGCCTTCTATAATGATTCCGTCTTCTGCAATATAAATCTCCGATTCACTTCCGGTCTCCATAGCCGAAGCAAGGGTGTCCATACTGATGGAGAGGATAACATATCCCAGTTCTTTATGGATGTCCCAATAGTCCACAATCCTGCGGGCGATGTGAAACATCTGTTTCTGCCCAGTATTACGCGGCTGTTCCCTGTCAGCAAAATAGGACAAAAGCCCTTCTGCATCCGGTGCCTGAATATCAGTGATCCATGTACTGTTCACAGAAGAAGAAGACAGCCTGTCATAAAAAATCCTTCTTCCATCCTTCAGCACAAGCTGGATACCCTCTGCCCCTTCATTTCTGTTACAGATATGGGAAAATTCCCTCCGCAGCGCATAGGCATCCGCCTCCATCACATCATGTTCGGATTCCGCTGTCAGTGCAAGATTTAAGAAGTCCTCATCTGTCGTGATGTCATACAGTAAGGTTTCATACTTATCCAGTGTCATATTCAGGCTCTGGTCTGCCTTCTGCAAATCTGCCTTTGCCCGCATATCCAGGTTCTCCATGGTGCTATGTCTAAGCCTTGTCTGGGAAATCAGGGCAAAGATTGCAATGGGGATGCAGGCGGCGGCGATAAAGGCGGGAATCAGCTTCTGCCTCAGATTCTTCCTCTTCTCCTTCATGGGGCCTCCTCCCGGATCTCTGCCAGCTTTCCGGCTGTTTTCTCCAGTATCTCCTGTGTCCTGCCATCCTCAAGGAGCACCTGCCCCAGGGTATCTGCCAGGGTCAGGGATATCCGGGGCCATACGGTACTGGTCTCCCTGAGCCTGGCATCCTGGTACATGCCGATAAAAGCCTGCTTAAGCGGTTCCTCTGGAAACTGCTGTTCCATGATATCCTGCCTGGGCGCCAAAAAACCGAAATCATCGATATAAGACTGCATCCGCTTGGGTTCTGATAGATATTGAAGGAACGCTGTGGCAGCTTCTTTGTGGGTGTTGTCTGCCACGGCAAGGATCTCCCCTCCGGCAACTGTCACCGAAGTCTCCCCGCAGGGTATTGGCGCAACCCCGAACTCCATCCCCGGCGCTTCCTCCTCAATACTGTCAATAGCCATGGATGAGTTGAACATCATGGCAATCTTTCCCTGGATAAACTGGTTCGTCAGATCCCCCATAGTCAGGGAGATGCTCTGCTTGCTCAGGCTTCCTTCCTGTTCCATGCCATCTAAAAAAGAAAATGCGCCCGCACTTGCCTCACTGTTGATGCTGTGCACATCGCCTCCCATAGACCACAGAAGGGGTAGGAACTCATACATACTTTCCTCCGTGGGCAATGCCGTGATGGCAAATCCGCTCACCCCTTCGCTGCTGGTCTTTTTGGCTGTTTCGCGGAATTCCTCCCAGTCCGTGGGAACCTGGCAGCCTGTTTTTTCAAGAAGCTCCTTATTATAAAACATCCCGGTGCAGTTTACGCCAAAGGGCTGACCGTATATTTTCCCATCCACGGTGCAGGCCGAAAGAGCCTGGGGCAGGTAATTCTCAAGCTCCGGTATCTGCCCAGTCAGTTCCGCAAAAGGCTGCATATGATGGAGAAACTGAAAATCTGAGGAGTCCACCAAAGCAATATCCGGCATATTCCCCTCGGCCATAGCCAGCGCCAGCTGCTTCTTAAAGTCTTCATCGGGAATGTAGCGGACTTTTATCTCTGCCTCTTTCTGGGATACATTGAAGTCATGCACCAGTTCTTCCAGATGCCGCTGGTTCTCAGGTATATCCCAGTAATGCCAAAGCACAAGCTGTTCCCGCTGGGGCTGCTTCTTTGCCTCTTCTCTCTGGCAGTTTGTAAAAGCCAGCATACAGGCCGCTGCCAGCAGACCTGTCATGATTGGTTTTAGGATGCTTCTCATCCGACTGCCTCCATTCTTATTTCAAAGTTAATCTCTTTCCTTACTTTTTCCTGCGTAAATATAAATTTCCTTCTGAAACAACATGCTTATTGCCCAAATAAAATCTACAATTGCACCAGCGATACCACCCAGCAAAAGCACTTTCCATAGTTTATATCCCAAAAACATCAGAGGCGCTATCTCAACAAATGCTGAAAACAGAAAACCGTTCAAAGCAATAAATAAACCCTGTATTTTACTGACTTTGATATCTTTCTTCGGATCAATTCCAGGAACAAAAACTGATTTCCTGAGCACTGCATCATATCCACACACACGGTATGCTAACCAGTGCCCAAATTCATGTACCCCTAATAAAATAAATGCAAGGAGTAAAAGCACTATAAAATCAAATGATAGAAATTTATCCATATAATCCTCTTTCTGATAGCTATGAGATGGTGTTTATACTTTGCTGGCATAATGGGCGGAGCAATCGCATAACCCGGAAGGAACGTTGCCCTCTGTGGCCTCTGCGATTGGACAGACACAATACTCTTTATTTTCATCAATCCGTATCCTCTTATCGTCCATTTCGACCACCCATCCCAGCGTTTACGTAAGGAATCTTATAAAGCCTTCGATATTCCCTATGTACGGTTCCAACTGTTGGTCCATGTGATTGACTTTATAGTGGAGTTGGGCGCAGCTCTTCAAGCAGGCCTGTCTCGTCTCCTCAGAACAGTTTTCCTGTATCCCCTCTAACAGGCATGCAGCCCACTGTGCATGGAAATTGTTGTTTTCCGTTCTTTATCCCATAATTGCTCCTCACTTTCATCGTGCTGTGTCTTTAGGTGTCAATATTTTCCGTTTATTATTCGCTTGTTGATATATGAATGCAATTAAAGTGATATATGGCAAGTTTTATAGATGAAAATCTGAATTAATACACTCTCTGTATGTCATGGCGTTCACAGGAGACAATAAACTTTTTCATCGTATTTTTTAAATAGTCCTCATCATCTGTATTTGCCTCTAGTTTTAACATTCTGTTCATCCCCAAATACAAAACCCCCATGATAGATTTGGCATCTACCAGTGTATTCCCGTGTCCCAGGTTCATATCAAAGGGGAGCATGGATGCCTTCCCCACAAACTCTCTCACTTCGTCTTGATCTTTGAGTGCTACATGTAGTGTGATCATATCAATCGCTCCTCTCATCCTTTGTATGGCCATTCCCTCAGTCCGCTGTGCTTTTCAACTTCAAAAAATATCCAGACAGTTTTTCCATTTCTGCCTGGATAAATGATTACTTATCTGCCTCTTCTGCGCTCTCCTCTTCCCCTTCTTCTGGTATCACCTCCCCTATATGGAAGATCTGTGCAGATTCCGGTGTGAGCAGTTCAACCCCTTTCTCTTCCAGTTCCAAGTCTTTCACATAATAATTTTTAGTTTCCGGGGAAAGTTTTGAAAGATCGATCTCAACTGGCTCCAGCAGATGTTCCGGGTCTGCCTTATAGTGCACTTCATTCAGTTCCTGGCTCACAAAACCCGGTACTGCTTCTTCATTTATAAGTCTGATCTGTACTGCGGTGGAAACCTTCTCGCCTGCTACCAGTGCCTGAAGATCAAGGGCCATGATCTGTTTTTTCGTGGGGTCATAGTCAATGTTTTTCACAATGGCATTGATCTTCTCGTCCTCTAAGGCTAACGTAACCTGGGCGCCTTCTTTGTTCTGCTTAATAAACTGCAGGGCATCTTTTTGGGGATACTGCAGCATAACCGTTTCCTTCAGCTCTCTGCCTGACAAGATACCTGTGGTGTATCCTTCACGCCTCAGCCGTTTTGCTTTAACCTCCGGATTTCTTTTTTCTGCTTGTAATGTAGTCATATCCAACGCCTCCTTGAATTGTGAAATGTAAGTAAGCTTAATAACAATAGGTTCCTGTGCAAAACAGGAGTATCCTGCTTTTCCGGTCTGCAGACAAAGGATCCCAGAGTCTTGCCCGCCCTTTGACTTACGAAAACCATCCTGCTTGTTTTAGTCAATCAGATCATTCTGGAATCTCGACAGGTGCTCATAGGGCAGGATCAGCCTGCCCCGGTACAGCCCGCAGCTGTCATTGATCAAGCTGTTATCCGCTGCCGAGAACATATTGACATCTATCCTGGACAGTTCCAGGTGCTGCAGCTGTACAACACGTTCGTATGCCTCATCAAAGTAGGGGCATTCCCCTACAGGGATCTTATCCCTTCTTGCCCGTTCATCCTGCTGGCGTTTTTCATATCCCAGATGGTTGGCCGGCCCTATTTCTGCAAAGTCATCCATCCCCTTTGTACGCAGCTGGACTTCAATATAGCAGCGTGCGCAATTGTCATAAAACGTGATATGCAGAGACTGATATCCATAGATGCTTGGATTGGCAATATAGTCTTTATAATAAGGGCTTACGGATTCCTTCAGATATGAGAACGCACTGCCCGCCGGGTTTCCGGAGACGATTGCCGTAAAGCCGCGTTCTTCCAGAAACTCAGGGAGCACATTAGCAACCTCATACAAATACCGGATTTCCTCCTTATCTATATCAGCGCCGTCTTTCAGATGGCATTTCGGCATAGAGATCACAATCCTGTAAGCAATCAGGTCCCGAAAACAGCCAAGCTTATCCTTCAGCTCCGGAAGGGGAGGATAGGTGCCATATTCATTATAGTAGTCTGAGATATACTCCACTACATAGCCATTAAACTTGGCCTCCGCCCGAATCAAAGACTTTATCCTTCCTTTGAACGCAAAAGCCAGATGGGGATACTCATTCGCCATAAACTTATAAAATTCCCTGAGGCGCTGCGATTGGGAGGTCAGAAAATCATTGTGCTCAAGAAGGTTTGCCATCTGGAGCAGAAAGTTAGAATGCATCAGGTCAACCGGATTATGCGACTGCCTTGCAGATTTTTTCAGATCCTCCATGTATTTATAGAGTATTTTAATGACCGTATCGCCAGAATATAAGTAACCGTTGAGTTTAATCATTCCCATTCACCTCTGCTGTAGATCAAAAAAGGGGCACAGCTTCCCTAATACTAAAAGCTGTGCCCCTTTGCACTATACTAAGTATAACCATTTGTAATAAAACTGTCAATTCCTCTTTGAGATTACTCTATAGGGAATGGCTAATTTCACCTATTTGATGAAGCAGTCTATTCCTTACAGTCAAAGAGACGGACACAGTTTAGCACTATGAGAAACAGTATGTAGAGCACGAATAGAACCAGTCCCCAGTTAATACACAAAGCTGCCACACTTCCAGTACAGATGCCTTCTGCTACTCTTTCTATAAAAGACCCTTTTCCATATTTTTCAGGTGCGTTCATTCTTATCATCCCCTTTGCATCCGTGAAGTTTTCCAGTGTCCTGCTCTCCGATCAAAAAAGCAACAGGATTTCCGCCCCATTTTCCCCAGGACAAGTGCAGCAACCTCTGGATCAGGACTCACGAACTCTACAAGCTGACGGTATAAATAGGGTTCTCCCTAAGGGGCATATGAGCTGAACAGACAGCGCTCCGGGAGCTCATTGATAGCAGTTTTTGTAGCAATCGAAACAAAGGCAACCGCCATAATGGTAAGCGCAGCCTGCATAATAAATGTTTTCGCATATGAAAATAATTCGCTCACTATATAGAAAACTGGCAGCAATAATGCTGACGCTGTAACAGGAAGCCCCTGATAGACAGAACGGCATCCACTTTCTTTTGACTGGCGTTCTTCCTCCATAACATTAAAATACGCCAGGCGAATCAGGTCGCAAAGTACATATAAGCAGCTTGACAGAAAAGCAAAATCACTTCTGCCTATGTAATAAAAGCCGGGAGAATACCGAAGCAGACCAAATCACTCAATGAATCAATCTGGATTCCATACCACTTTTCATTGATATCCCTTTGCCTTGTCGCGGCAACAGCACCATCAAACATATCGCAGACTCCGGCAATCATCAGACAAATAAATGCTAAGCTATACTGCCCTTCTGTTACATACACAATTCCTGTAAAGCCGAACAACATTCCCAAATAAGTCAAAATGACAGTATAATTGTAATATCCATTTAGCTTTTCTCTTATTTTCACCATACTTACCTCCTGCCCATATTTTGATGGTAAACTCCATCACTGCCCACATAGTCTAACTGCACATATTTTTCTGTTTCCTGCGCCATCTTCTTATTTCCCAAAGCAGAATTCACAAGCGTTCTGACAGCGGCATAAATAACCGCAAAAACCGGTACACCTATAATCATACCCGGCACTCCAAGTAATCCGCCAAACAAAGTAATGGCAAAAATTACCCAAAATCCGCTAAGCCCCGTAGAATCCCCCAATATCTTAGGTCCTAAAATATTTCCGTCAAACTGCTGTAGCACAAAAATAAATAGCACAAAATACAGGCAATTCAACGGGTGCATCGGATCTACCACAAAAACCAAAATGCCGCAGGGTATCGCTCCGATAAAAGGTCCAAAAAAAGGAATCACGTTAGTAACGCCGATTACTACGCTGACCAGGGCCGCATACGGTGTTCCTATGATTGAAGTCCCTGCAAAGCACAGAACGCCTATGATAAAGGAATCCAATATTTTTCCGCTCATAAATCCAATAAAGGTTTTATGCGTAAAACGGAAATTACGAATGACTGCACTGGCTGTATCTCTCTCAAAAACCGCATATGTAATTTTCTTTGCCTGTCCTGCAAAGCGCTCTTTACTGGCAAGGACATAGATAGATATCACAAAACCGACAATGAATTTCCAAAGCACATTCATCGTATTAAAAATGCCAAAGGAAAGCATTTTAATCAACGCACCGATTTTATCCAACGCAGTATCATTGAACCAGTTTTCCAATTCAGACGAACACTCCTGAAAAAGCTCGTTTGCATAGCCGCTGAATGATGGATTCTCTTTTATTAAGCTCTGCACCCATTCCACCAGATTCTCGATATAGGCATCTGCATTAGACGCAATATTTCGGATACTGGGAACAATTTGGGAAATCAGCATTGCAAAAATCAGATATACAACAGCCACTACAAAACAGCAGGTCAAAATAATACCAATGCCCCGAACAATCCTATTTCTTTTCGATGATTCCCTTATTTTTATTTTGTCTGCTAAAGGTGATAGGATGCGCTGTTCTGTAAAATTCAATACAGGGGTCAGCAGATACGCAATACCAAAGCCAAACAAAATCGGCATCAACAAACGGAGGAACTTTCCCATAGCTGCACCTAATGTGGAAGCATGGAAAATCAGATAGAAAAAACAAATGCTGCCCGCTATGACTGCAAAAGCGGTAACCCCCCATTTTAAGTATGAACTGTTCATAATCTTCTTCACATCATCACCCCTATCCATCAGGAAACCGCCGCCGCAAACACCAGGCTATACGCCAGAATGCACCACGGTTTTCCTAATGCAATAATTGTCGTAAATTTGCGTGTGGTCATTTTTGTAAGTCCGGTAAAATAGCAAAAGAAATCAAACAAAAACGCTATGATCGATCCCGCTGAAATTCCTATGTAATTGCACCAGAATCCGCCCGCCCAGCCAAACATAACCGCACCAACAACATCCCCAAAAAACCCGGAAGGACAGGCAATGCAACCTGCGCCGCCTGAATCACCGTTAAAACTATGGGATCTAGTATTCCATACCCTGCCTTACCTCCCTATTTTCGGAGTGTATAGTCCAAAAGAGACATACCGTAATAAGTTTTTATACGATTCTATATCTATGTCACTGCCATCGTTTGACAGTACGGCATATTTTTCATTACCCTCACTAAAGAAGTATCCCGTATCTACAATGCCGTTCGCCTCATAAAAACGCATTCGTCTTAACCTCTGGCTGGCATTTGCTGCGGTTGCGTCAGGATATTCTACATGCAGAACAATTTCTTTTTCGTTTGCAGTTTTCTTTATCAATTTAAGTATCTGACTGCCATAGCCTCTGGAACGTGCTTCTTTGCTGACGGCAAGGTAAAGAATAAAAACGTATTCCTTATTTTCCACGGTATAAAGCACGCCGCAGAAATCCTCATCATCAAGAACCGCACTAAATTTAATAAATTTCCGCTTCGCCAATAAGCCTAATATCCACATCGGCATTCGCTCCGTTTCTGGAAACGCTTCGGTCATAGTGCCACATACCTTTTTATAATTACCGTTCCTGCGAGATACAGGAATTATCCTTAATGCCATTTCACCATTCTCCTATATTGTTGCACTTCTGATTTAAGTTAAAATCATCCAAGAAATCTCCATTCGGCAAAGCGTGACTCCATCCATTCATCCGGAGCTTCCATATCAACTTCCTGCTCAAATTGTGTTGATGCACTAATACCGTAATGCCGCTCACTCCATCGCACGATAGAAATGCCGGCAAGAGAAATATCTATAGCCATAACTATACTTAAAACTGCACAGGCACAGTTCCAATATCCTCCTCTAAGTTTATTTAGCAAAGAGTTGATATGAGAATATAATTTGCAAAAGCCAAAAGCGGCAATCCCCCACGCAATAGAAAATCCAAGGCAAATTATCCCCTTATAGTTCAAAAAGCTGTTTTCATAGTTCCATGCACGCATTCCCAAACCGTATTTGAGCAGTAATCCGCAAAGCAATTCCAACACGGTTGCGGCAACTGTCATATATAGCACACGAATCCAGATATTCTTTTTTCTTAATTTGACTGCTCCCACATAAAATAGGACGGCTCCGGCTCCGTATAAAGCGTTAAAAGGCAGGCAAACAGAAATAACATGACTTTCCCACTGTCCTTTTGTAAACAGACAAAAAGTGCCTTCCATTATAACCCCAACAACGCTTCCTGCCAGAAACAGCCAGAACAATTTGCTGTAGATTATTAAAGAGCCTTTTTCTTTAAGGTAGTTTTTCTTTTGTTTTACCGTTTCTTTCTCCATATTACAATGTCCTTCTGTATAAATAGCACTCCAAATGAATGGTTTTGGCAAGTCTTAATTCGATATTACGTTCTGCAAACCGTTCAAACCCCCGCTGCTCATAGAACTGATAAGTACAGGCATTATCTGTAAACAGATAAATGACTTTACCTTTTTCCCGTTTTATCAATTCATTAAGCAGCACAGTACCAATGCCTTTTCGGTTTACGTTCGGATCAGCCGACAGAAAAATCAATTCACCGTCCGGCTTTTCCTTTTTCAGCAGTTCATGATGCATGGATTGATTTGCTTCATCATAGCAGCCGACTTCGCTGCCAGCAAAGGTATGCTGTAACCAATCAAAAACCTTTACATATATCTTTTGAAACACAGATGTGCGAACTGGCTTTTCATGATACATCTCCGCCAATAATAATCCCAAAAACTCCTCACCCTCATACGCCGCTATGATTTGGGTTGCCCTGTTTATTTCAAGGTACAGAAAGTATCTTCCATACAGCTTCAGCAGCGTTTTGCTTTTCATATACCAATCAAAGTGCATTCCTTTAATCGCAAATTGAATGGCTTTTTTATAATCTTTTTTATCAAGTGTTCTTATCTCCATTGCTATCCCTTTTTCATTTATTTTTCTATATCAATACTCATATCAGAATCATCCTCATAGAACTCCTGAATGAAATCATATCCCTCATTATACAGACAGGATTCAACCTTTGTCTGTCCAATCAGACTACAGACAAGCACTGCCGCAAGTATGCCTGAAAGAACAACTTTCGCCGACCTTGCGCTTAAGATTTTTTTCTTTTGATACCAATTTGCCGTGAAAGCCGAAAAAACCGTAAAAACTGCTGCAAGTATTGTCATTGGAACAAAACCAAGACCATCCTCCGGCAAAAGGACGGACAGCAGAATCCCCGTGCTTCCTATCAATGTCCATTGAATACAATAAACCGTGTTGATGTTTGCGCTCATATTCCGCAAGGCTCTTATAGGCACCCCCTCTTTCAATCGGGAGAGCAGGAAACAAAAACCGAATATACCGATAACCAACAAGAGAACTGCCGCTGTGTCTAATGAACCTAAAAAGTAGTAGTAGCCGTTCTTTCCGTACATTCCAAAATGAAAAATATATGCGGATATTACATAGCCAAGCCCTAATCCCCCGCAAATCGGAGATACCCTTTTGTAAAATGCCTTTTTATCCGAGCAGCGGCGCAGCAATTTCCCAAAAAAGTATCCGAAAACAGGGAAGATAATCCAGTTCAGGAACGGAAAATAGGTTTCCGCCTCATCATTTCCCCATATATATCCAAGAAACTGATCGGCATAAAGAAATCCCGTTGACATTCCTTTCAGAAGCATACCGCAAAGTGATGAGAGAACCGCTATGACAGCAAGCGTTTTGTCTGACCAGCCAAATTTCTTTGCCAATGCGAAAAAGAGAAACGCAAGCCCTGCAAATTCCAGAATGTCTACGCCGAACAGGAAAGGGAAAGTGTATAGGAACAACGTCTCACCGGTTGCCGCATATCCTATAAACAATGGGATTACATAGCGGAATACATTCAATATAAGTCCTGTGAACAGAAGTCCCGCCCCACGCTTTGCTAAATCCTTCGCTGCTGTCTTTTTCGCATAGCGCATGCCAATGCCCATGCACTCCATAAATACCGGTGCGGCAAAGGGACCTCCGAGGATTTCAACAATCGCATTGCCGATTCCCTGCTCGTTTCCGAAAGTCTCCGCAGTATGCACCCACACCATAAAAAGGATTGCAAACCCTTTCGCAATATCCAATTCAACCTGTCGTCCGGTATTTACTTCTTTTTCCCCGAATATGCCGGTATCAAAAGCTCTTGGCCTCATTCTTTTTAATCTTTTTTCTGTCATGCGATCATCTCCGTTTTAGCCAGCCTTTGCCGCAAACTGGCTGTTATAAAGGTCAGCATAGAAGCCGCCCAGCTCCATCAATTCCTTATGGCTTCCCTGTTCGATAATTGTGCCCTGGTCCATCACAAGGATACAGTCCGCATCACGGATGGTAGACAGCCGGTGGGCGATGACAAAGCTGGTACGGCCTTTCATCAGTGCGTCCATCGCCTTTTGGATCTCCAGTTCCGTGCGGGTATCGACGCTGGAGGTAGCTTCATCCAAAATCAAAATAGCCGGATCCGCCAGAATCGCCCTCGCAATGGTAAGAAGCTGCCGCTGGCCCTGGGAAAGACTTGTGATCTCATCACTTAAAACCGTATCATACCCCTGCGGCATGGTGCGTATGAAATGGTCTGCTCTTGCCGCTTTTGCCGCTGCATAAACTTCCCCGTCTGTGGCATTTTCGCGGCTATATACAATATTTTCCCGGATGCTGCCCCCAAACAGCCAGCTGTCCTGCAATACTATCCCCATCAAAGAGCGCAGCTCATCCCGCTTCATATCCGCTATATCCACACCATCAATAAAAATGTGGCCGCCCTGCAGCTCGTAAAAACGCATCAGAAGATTGACAAGTGTTGTTTTGCCCGCCCCGGTTGGACCGACAATAGCAACCTTACTTCCAGCCTTGACATCAATGGAAATATCCTGCATCAGAATACGCCCGTCGCTATAACCGAAACGGACATGCTCAAAACGCACATCTCCTTTCGGCAGTCCCAACCGCCGGGGAGCCGCAGCGTCAGGAATTTCCTCCTCCTCGTCCAGCAGTTCAAATACCCGCTCCGCAGCCGCAACCGCACCCTGCAGCGTGTTCAGCGTATAGGAAACCTGCGTGACCGGCTCTGTCACCTGGTTGACATATTGAATAAATGCCTGAATATCCCCAATGGAGATACGGCCATTCATCACGGAAATTGCACCGCGAATGGCAATAACCACGTAACCAAGCCTGCCCACCAGACGAATTATCGGGCTGATGGCATAGTTCAAAAACATTGCTTTTGAACTTGCATGATATAAATCCTCATTCAGCTTTTCGGTGTTCTCTATGGTCTGTTTTTCCAAATTGAACGCCTTGATCACGGTGTTTCCCGTAAAGGATTCCTCAATACTGCCGTTCAGCCTGCCCAGGCACTCCTGATTCGCTGCAAAGCTGCGCTCCGTTTTGGAAGCCACCAGCACCGCAATCACCATACTCAAAACGATTGTTCCGGCAGCAATTAGGGTCAGAACCGGACTGATCCACAGCATCATGCCAAAAGCGCCAACAACATCCACCACAGAGGCAAAAAGCTGGGTCAGACTGTCCTGAAGGGTATCGGCAATTTTTTCGATATCGCTCGTCACGCGGCTTAAAATCTCCCCCTTTTTGTGGCGGTCAAAGTAACGAAGGGGGAGCCTGTTCATCTTCCCGCTGATTTCCTTGCGCAAGTCCAGAGAAAGCGTCTGTGATACGCCCGCCATCGTGTTCTGCTGAATATAGCTGAACAATGAGTCCAACAGATACAGCCCCAGCAGCACGAAAAGAATGGCTCCCATCGTCTCAAAATTAACGGCAAAGGTTCCGCCCGTTTCCGCGGCAGTCCGGATTCCGCCCCAAAGCTGGTCGATTGCCGCCCCTATAACCTTGGGCGACATAAGCATAAGGACAGAACTAATAACGATGCTGGCCAGCACAAGCAACAATTTCCATTTCTGCTGTGCCAGCCGTTTCACTAACCGGAAAGCGGTCTTTTTCGAATCCTTTGCTTTTTCCACGCTGTATTCGCCGCCAAAATCATCCGGCTGCACTTCATGCATTTCGTCCTTATCAATCACGACAGTTCCTCCTCACTAAGCTGAGATTTGGCAATCTGCTGATATACCGCACAGTTTGCCAGCAGCTCCTTATGTGTGCCGGTTCCGTCCACACGGCCTTCATCCAGCACAATAATCTGTTCCGCATCCATAATGGTGCTGATCCGTTGTGCCACAAGAATCGCCACGGCATCCTTTACTTCACCTTTTAATGCCATGCGGAGCTTTGCATCGGTCTTAAAGTCCAGGGCAGAAAAACTATCATCAAAAACATAAATCTCCGGCTTTCTCACCAGCGCTCTCGCAATAGACAAGCGCTGTTTCTGACCACCGGAGAAATTGCCGCCGCCCTGGGATACCCTTGTTTCGTACCCCTCATCCAGACTGTCTATAAAATCACTGATTTGTGCAATATCCGCAGCATGACGGATTTCTGTTAAAGTTACATCCTTTTTCCCATGACGGAAATTATCAAGAATCGTACCGCTGAATAAAAAGCTTTTTTGCGGAACGAAGCCTATACGCTCCCGCAGGTTTTCTTCCGACATAGAGGCAATATTTTCTCCATCTATCCGGATTTCCCCGCTTTGAATATCATAAAAACGTGGAATCAGGCTTGCTATGGTAGATTTACCCGAACCCGTGCCGCCAATAATCGCCGTAGTCTTTCCAATATCCGCAGTGAAGCTTAAATTGTTCAATACAGGTTCCTCCGCCCCCTGATACTGAAAAGTCACATTGCAAAATTCCAGCTTCGGCGCTTTTACCACAGCTCTACAATCATCCGGGGTGTCTGCCCCGGACCTATCAGAACATAGATCCAGCACTTCATTGACACGGCCGGCACAAGTCTGCGCTCTTGGAAAAATCATAATAACCATGATTCCCATAACCAAATACATCAATATCAGAAACGCATACTCAATCAGCGCCATAATGTCGCCAATTTCCATCTGCCCGTTTGCCACATTCTGCCCGCCCAGTGCAATAATCAGGATCGTGCATACATTCATAATCACCATAATAACCGGCAGCAGTACAGCAAAAATCTTGTTAACACGAATCGCTGTGAAAGCATATTCCTCATAGGTTTTGTCTGTCCGCTTCTGCTCAAATTCCGAGCGGTTAAAGGCACGGATGACACGGATTCCGGCCAGATTTTCACGGAGGACACGGTTGATTCTATCCAGCATAACCTGCAGCCCCGCAAAAAGTTTCATTGCCTTAGAACCGATCCACACGGTCAGAATACATATAACCACCATAGCTGCCGCAATCAACAGCGCCAGCGCAGGACTTTTGGAAAATGCAAGAAGCAGTCCGGCAACTGCCATGATGGGCGCAGGTAAAAGCATCTCTATTGCCGCCATATACCCCTGCTGGATCTGCGTGATGTCGTTGGTACAGCGGGTAATCATAGAATCCGGACCAAAGCGGTTGAATTCGTTAATGGTAAGGCTCTGCGACTTTTTGAACAGCGCACTCCGGATGTCACGCCCCATGCCGGTAAAAACCGAAGTAGACAGATAGGTCTGCAAAATAGAAACCCCTGCAATCAGAACGGCAATCAGCAGCATAAATCCGCCAATACCCCAGACAAGTTTCAGATTCCCGTTTATAATTCCCTTGTTCACGATATCCGCTGTCAATGTTGGAACATACAACGTTCCAAGCATTTGCAGAAACATCAAAACCAGCATGATTCTGACCCGCCCCTTATAGGGTGATAAGAATCTCAAAAGTTTTATCATAGGGGATTCCTTTCTATCTTCCCAATCGACTCCTTAAGTGCATTTGCGTACTTCTGCAGGATTGGGAGCAGGATATCCTGTTCCTCAGCGGAGAGCATTCCAAGGGCTTCCTCTTCAGCAGTAATCAAAGGAATCATAATACTATCCACCAGCTTCTTTCCCGCCGCCGTCAAATGGATATATTTGTTCTTCTTGTTACCCGCTTTGCAAATCAGTTCAATCAGTCCCCGCTTCTCCATGTTCTTAATGGTGGTATGGATGGTCTGCAAACTGTAAGACCACTCCCGGCAGATATCGCTCTGTAAATACTCTCCATCATGCTCGCTCAACGCATACAGAATGGAAAGTTCCGTATCAGTAATCCCAAAAGAACTTGCATACTGATAGTAAATATCATCAATAAATTCACAGACCTGATTAATCGCTTCCTGTTTTTCACTTATCATTTTGCTCATAGTGTTTTCCTCCCAAAATAGAAATACTCCGAAATCGTAGTTTTTATTTTACTACGGTTTCGGAGTATTTACAAGTGGGTAAATAGAATTTATACAAAAAGTTCAATCTGTTTTATAAAAAGCTATCCTCTTTTATCTGTTATCATCAATCTTTTGAGGATTATATATTTTAGTTACCACCGTAGCAAGTCACTTTGCCCCTCAGCCTCCAACGATGGATTTCTGCATCGAGAGATTTATAGGGGAATACCGCCCAGGGTTGAGTACACGCTCAGCGAAATGGGGAACAGCTTTGTTACCATTCTGAACCTTATGATGGAATGGAGTGAAGCCAATGTATGTCCGGATGGCTACCACAATCCTTACCTCCATAATCCATAAAACATCCGCATTTCTTTTTCTAAATGATTCCATTCATAGAAAATACAATCAGAATACAGTTCCAGAATATGATATTGGACAATCACTTTTTAACGAAATCACGAATTTTGTCCTCTACATCCCCGATTTCATCCGCATATATCGCCAGCGTCACCGTTTTCCCGGCAGCAACACTAAGTACGCCTAGTATTGATTTAGCATCCACTATATAGTGGCCGTAAATCATATCAATATTTACACTGCAGGTTGACAGTTTTGAGACTAACTCAACTGCCTCCTTTTCATTTTTTAGATTAATATCTATTTTTATCATTGGATTCTCCTTATTCATTTTGAGTTTACTATGGCTACTTTTTAAATTGCACTACGCACTGGCTTTTATATTCTTTTCCTTTTTTGCTAATCATGGTATACTAACTGCATTAGAACATAAATTCTGGGAAGAGGTACAGTTATGGCTACAAAACACTACGATGAATGTTATTTTGTAAACTATGATTCCTATGAGGATTTAAGCTTTTATGAGGTCGGATGTCAAAAATGTCCGCCAGGATATAGCTTTGGACCTATCATACGAAATAATTTTGTGCTTCACTATATATTAAACGGAGCCGGTACTCTGTTTCTGGATAACAAAGTATATGCTGTATCCAGCAAACAGATTTTTGTCCTCCCCCCGAATCTCTTAGCCTATTATGAAGGAGACCATGATAACCCCTGGAATTATATTTGGATACATTTTAATGGAAGAAAAGCCTTGGAACTGCTCCATAAAGCAGGGATATCTAATGAATCCCCTGTTTTTATTCCTACGTCTCCCTCCACGGAACTGGAGGATTGTATGGTTGAAATCCTGCGTCATAATAATGAAGAATATATATGTATCGGTAACTTATACCGCCTATTCCAATACATGATAAATACCACATCAAACAGGCCGGCTGTCGAAGAAAAAGATAAATCGCTAACCTATATTAAGGATGTGATCAATTTTATAACCAAAAAATATTCTGAACCGATTAAGGTACAGGATATTGCTGATTTCTGTGGTCTTGACCGCTCCTACCTCAGCAAGCTTTTTAAACATGCCACCAATTATACCCCGCAGGAATACCTGATTTTTTTCCGTATGAGAAAAGCGACACAGCTGCTTAAGGATCCAAATATTCCGATTCAGAATATTGCATATTCAGTTGGGTATAATGACCCCTTTGCGTTTTCTAAGATATTCAAAAAGGAGATAGGGGTATCACCGACCCAATATCGCGAACTGAATTCTGCTAACTGACGTTTATTCAGCACCAACAGAATCACCTGGCTTCAGAGAAGCCTATGAAAACCCCTTCCCCGTCCATAACTGCTATATATAATTACTTTAGCTGTTCGGCTTTCAGCAAGATTACTGAAGTAATCTACAAAATCATTACCGGTGCTGTTAAAGCAGCACCGGTAATGGTCTTAATGTCTATTCTATCTAGTCTTGGTCCAAACTCCAGAGGAATTTACATAATATCTTCCTATCCATGTCCTGGAGGCCATTGCTCCGCTGCCGTACAAATAATACCATTTACTGCCCACTTTTATCCAGCCGGTGGCCATCGCCCCATTTGCTTTCAGATAATACCAGGTATTTCTGTCCAACAGCCAGCCTGTCACCATCGCCCCGCTGGATTTCAGATAATACCACGTTTTTCCCTCCTGCAGCCAGCCTGTCGCCATCGCTCCATTTGCTTTCAGATAGTACCACGTCTTTCCTTCCTGCAGCCAGCCTGTTGCCATTGCTCCGCTTGCCTTCAGATAGTACCACGTCTTTCCTTCCTGCAGCCAGCCTGTCGCCATCGCTCCATTTGCTTTCAGATAATACCACGTCTTTCCTTCCTGCAGCCAGCCTGTTGCCATTGCTCCGCTTGCCTTCAGATAGTACCACGTCTTTCCTTCCTGCAGCCAGCCTGTCGCCATCGCTCCATTTGCCTTCAGATAGTACCACGTCTTTCCTTCCTGCAGCCAGCCTGTCGCCATTGCTCCGCTTGCCTTCAGATAATACCACGTCTTTCCTTCCTGCAGCCAGCCTGTCGCCATATACCCTGTTTCCTTGAAGTAATACCATTTTCCATCAATCTGTTTCCAACTATGGGATACATAGCTTCCGTCAGCATTTTTATATTTCCATCCGATTGTGTCCTGTACCCAGCCGCTCTGTACCTTTTCCTTTACATCGACCTGAAAATCAGCAGTCTTGCCTTTATAAGTCACCATAATCAACTGGCTTCCTGTCTTATTCGGATCATATCCGCTTATGTCATAACCTTCTGTTATTATTTCGCTGGATCCATCGCCGTAGTATGCAGTCACTATAACTCCTGTCAGGTCTAAGCTTTCTCCCTTCAAGTATTCCTTTTTGTCCGGGGGAGTCACCGTAATTCCCGTTAATTTCTTCTCTTCCTCTGTATTTTCTACGATTGGTGTTATTTCAAATTTATCAAAATTCGGAGTATAATTGGTACAAGTATTTGTTCCGCCCACCCCATTCTTCAGGACTCTGGTATCATCATTGTAGAATTGAATCGTGTTGTCTCCTGCCTGCAGGTCAAGTGTTACCACCTGGGACTTAAAGCTGTCATCACTATATGTATTCCTGAAGAATACGTTAAATGGTTCCCCGCCATTGACAGAAACCGTGGCATAGCGGTCAACCATCTGTGCATTATAAGAATGGTTTCCAAACAATTCCTTATTGGACTGATAGACTGCCATTTTATATGTACCGGCTTCTTCTGCGTGATAGGTTACTGTCAGACTGTTTTCGCCGGCACTGTTTCCCTGCATCTGTGAAACATATTTTCCTTCCGCTGCAAATGGGTTTTCTTTTATAGCCGCATCTCCCGCCAACGCACAGCTCTCTGCCTCAATTATAGTAGTGTTTGTTCCATCATCATTCCTGCTCACTGTGAGTGTATCTACCGCAAGTTCCGAATCAGCAGCATCTAAATCTATAATGTTCATGCCCTTTTGCAGATACATCCTCACTGTGATATCCTGCCATTGGTCACTGCCACCTACCGCTGCTTCTGTGGCCCTATTTCCTAAGGTCAGATTGGTATTATCCAGATAATATCCGATCGTGCTTCCTCCTGCGGTATAGCAGCGAGCTGTTACATCATACATGCCGTTTTCAAATACAAATGCATTGAACCGTATGCCTCCGCCTTCTGAAACCGGTGTGTTCATACCTGTAACATAGCCTGCCCCCGAGTATCCCGAAATGCTGTTCTGTGTTGTTACTGTTGTGGAGCTTTGCTCTCCCAATGTAATAAAATCGCTTAGCTCAGCTTCAAATATCTTTACATTTCTTCTGGCTGCAACAGCTGTCTCATCCGCTCCCACATAAGTAAGGTACATACAATCCAAAGTTGCCTTTCCCTCGCTGTCTGTGGCTTCTACCTTAAGCGTATTGCTGCCCTGGTTCAGATACACATACTCTGTATGCATACCGGACATAAACCAGTATAATGTATTTTCAAGTGTCATTTTAACCGGTTCGTCCCCATTCACCTGAAGTGTCTGGATCGCGTTTTTCGGATTATTATTTGAAGTGTCGTTCGGCTTATTTCCAGTAGCAGCGCCATATACCATATCAAATTTATAATAACCACTTTCCGGCACTTCAGCTGTAAATGTTACGCTGTCTCCCGGATTGTCTATATACTGCGCCTGTCCTCTTCCTGAACACGGATATTTTTTATCCTTTGCGACTTCCCTTACATTGCCGGCAAACTGCGCGTCCTCTGCTTCGAATAGCTGCTTCCAGGCGCCTGAAGTCAGAATTCCAGGCTCTGCGTCGTCTGCCGCCTGGGACAGGGTGACATGATATGCAGCAGCTTCCTGCGCGTCTGGAATTACAACTTCTACATTTCCTGAATCATCTACTGCGCAGATTTGTTCTGAAATCAAATCCGGCTCGTCACATACACCGTTAATCCCTGTAAAATTGGTCTGTTCTAACTTAACTTTTATCTTTTGGGCGTCTTTAAATGCTTCTGTCCCTGCCACATTCTGCAAGGTAAGATTCACATCACCGTCCCGCCCTCCAAGGATGACTGTGCTTATTTTTTTATTATCATCCAGAGCTGCGACACCGTATAATTCCGCCTTGGAGGCTCCCTGGACATTCATCTTCAAAGTCTCACCAGACATATCACCGTACCACTTGTACAGCCACCACGTTGAATTTGGTTCATTATTATCCGCCGCTATATCACATAAGTTATTGGATATATGCCAGTATGCAAGGCATGCACTTGCCTTCTCATCCTCGAAGGCCCCAAGGTAGGCCGTCAGCCTTCCAGGTACCCCGGTATCTGTAAAATTACCATATTCATTGATGACAATTTCACACTCCTCATCAGCTAATCCTGTATCCAGCCAATATTTCTTTTCCCATTCCCTAAACTGTGCCACATTTTTAGAAAATCTTGACAGTTCTCCATCGTTGAGCACATGCCAGGTAAACTGATCAGGAATACAATTGTTTTCCTTGCAGAACTTCATAAATGTCTCTGTGTGCCCAGCCTTATAGCCTGTCAGATTAGTTCCCGCAACTTTTGCATTTGGATCTTCTTCTTTGATTACGTTATAGATTGTCAGCCAGTCCTGCAAAAACTGCTTACTGCCATTCTTATTAATATCATTGTTATACCTCTGCCCGTCCGGCTCATTAAACGGAACATAGACTACTTTATCCGAAAGTCCGGCATCTTTGACATCCTGAACCATCTTTCTTATTTTTTTAGAATATTCCTGCATGTCCTGACTTTCAGGCTCGTACGGCCACTCCGCGTGAATATCCGGACATGCTATCTGTATGGAGTCTCCTCCTGCTTCAAGGAATGTATCCGCAACCTCCAGCACGTCACCGCTTGGGTGCTGCAGTCCATGAGGCGCATTCTGCTCATTAATATTGGGCTTCAGTCCGGTAAGCAGATTCACATTTGGTACATTATCCGCACCAAGGCCATACAAAAATCCCGTAGCTCCGTGTTTAATCTCTCCGGTTTTCTGTGCCATATCTACCACCAGATCTCCGGCCGGAGCGGTGGTATCCATGCCCTCATACTGTGCAAATAATGCCGCTGCCTGTTCTGCCCCCATTGTGCCTTCATAGATGATCACATCATCAATCAGCCCCTCAAAATCATCGTCAGAACCGTAAACAGAACGGCCGAGTGCATTGTAGGTCAGGCTTTCTAGATATCCTTCATCAAACAGGTTCGGCAGCACCTCCCTGACACTTTTTGTCCCTTGCTGCGCATCACTGTATGCCACCTCTGCACCGTTAATGTATACTCTGTATGACTCTGGACTGACACTGACCGTCAATTGCTGCCATGCACTTTTCGCCAGGTGTGTATTGTATTTTATCTTTGTGGCATTGGCAGTACTTTTTCCCGCCTCGCCAACGTAAATTGTAGTATCATATACATTGCCCCCTGTCACCAGTGCAAAGTCTGGTGATGTCCAGCCATTGCCACCGTCTTGAGTCGCCCCCAGTTCAGAGTTTGACGCAGTAAATAATCTTGTATAAGAGCCCGTATCATAGCTTGCTTTCACCCACATAGACAGTGTAAATCCTTTATCCCCTGTCTTAGAAAGTATATCCTCCGGAAGACTCATATAACTGCTCCCATTTTTGCCGCCTTTCAGGGAAAGCACCTTACTGCCGTTTAATTTTGCACTGTCTTCAGTTATCTCTGCAGTTCCCTCCAGCATAGCTCCATTCCCTGCATCTTTGCCATCTACATTCTCAAAATCCCATTTATAGATTTCCGCAGCTTCCTTCTCCTGATACTCAAATTTCATGTTCTCGTATAATGCCGCTGCCTGTTCATCTGACAATGCACTATTATAGATTGCAACATCATCCATTTTACCTATAAAGTCTTTATCTGAAGTATAGAAGGAACGTCCCAGAGCTGCATACTTCAGGGACTGGGGATATCCTTCCGCAAAGAATTCAGGAAGCACCTCGCTAATCGCCTTTGTGCCGTCTACGGCATCCTGATATTCAGCCTTTTGCCCGTCCACATAAACTGAAAAAGAATCTTTACTTAAAGAAACTGTATAATACTGCCATTTATTTCGAGTCAGGCTCTGCTTATACTTTAATTTTGATTTGCTTTTGGTAGCCTGACCCGCTTCCCCTACATATAGCGTAACATCATAAACATTACCGCCTGCCGCTAATGCGAAATCCGGTGAAGACCAATTATTCCCGCCGTTCTCCGTCTCTCCCAGAGGGGAATTTGAGGCATCAAATAATTTGGTATAGGCACCTGAAGAAGCATCCGGCCTAACCCACATTGAGATTGTCAGCCCCTCTGTCACATCAGAGAATACATCTTCCGGAAGTGTCATATACGAAGTTCCTGCGCCTGTTCCTGCCAAATCAAGCACATTAGAATTTTTCTCCGAATCCTCCGATATCCTGGCAGTTCCCTGAAGTGCTTCCTCTGTCTCTCCGGCATCCTCAAAATCCCAGAAGTAAACTGCTTCCGGCAGCTGCGCCTGTTCCTCTGCATGTACTTCTGATACATTTGCGTAGGGAAGCGCACCCACTGCCAATATCACAGCCAGACTAAATGTCATTAATTTTTTGCATTTCATCCCTGCAATCCTCCTTCGTCTTTAGATTTATGGTCTGCAATGTAATAAACACCTGAACTATAATCACCGCCGCAAGCACAAAGGCTGCTGTTTTTGATTACCATGCCTGCATTCATCAGCTCGTCACCTCCATATAATCCCTCCTTATTTTTATTAATTGTATATTTCCTATCTTTGTCAAGCCCGATAAGGCAGAGCCTTTTCCACGGCCCATTTGGCACACCTGACATACGGTAATACCCAACCAGCGCTTCCTTTTTATCCTCCGACACAAGCATCCAGGCACCGTCATTGTCTTCAAAAGGGCTGGACAACCTATAAAAGCTTCCCTGCATAACCAGTTTCCTATGTTCTTTAACAAATGTAATCTGCTGTTTTACTAACTCCTTTTCTTCCGGTGTCAGTTTATTAAGATCCATTTCATATCCAAAGATACCGAACATTGCGGCATTCGCCCTCGTACTAAGCGGTGTGGAACGCCCCACCTGCTGGTTCGGCACTTCTGAGACATGGGCCCCCATAGCAGACACCGGATATACATAGGATGTGCCATACTGGATTTTTACCCTTTCCATGGCATCCGTATCGTCACTGGTCCATGTCTGGGGCGCATAGTACAGCATGCCCGGATCAAATCTTGCCCCGCCGCTTGCACAGGATTCAAACAAAATATATGGGAACCTTGCTATCAGCCTTTCATACAGCTGGTACACTCCCAGGATATACTGATGCATGACTTTTCCCTGTCCCTGCGGCGTCTGTCTGTTCGAGTAGCATTCCGTAATATAACGGTTCATATCCCATTTTACATAGCTTATCTCTGCGCTGCCCAGTACCTTTTCCATCATATTATAGATATAATCCACTACTTCTTGCCTGGAAAAATCCAGAACGTATTGATTCCGGCTGGGCGATGGAGACCGCCCCGGCGCACATAGAATCCAATCCGGATGCTTTCGGTAAAGGTCCGAATCTTTATTCACCATCTCCGGCTCAAACCAAAGCCCGAACTTCATTCCCAACGCCTTTACCTTATCTGCAAGCCCTTCTATTCCATTGGGCAGTTTTTTATAATTCTTTACATACCAGTCCCCCAGTCCCGAAACATCATCATCACGACTCCCGAACCAGCCGTCATCCAGTACAAAAAGTTCGATGCCAAGCTCCTTGCCAGCTTTTGCTATTCCCAGCACACTTTCTTCCGTAAAATCAGCGCCTGTCACCTCCCAGTTATTGATCAGAATAGGTCTTGGGATATCGCGCCAATAGCCTCTGACTAGCCTCGTCTGGTACAGCTTATGGTAAGCCTGGCTCATCCCATTCAGTCCTTGATCAGAATAAACTAATATTGCTTCCGGACTCTGGAACGACTCATTGCTATCCAAAGTCCATTCGAAACCTTCCGGGTGGATTCCAATCTGAACCCTGGTCATATCGCAGGTATCAACATCTGCCAGTTCCAGATGATTTCCGCTGTAGACGAGGCTGAATCCTAAGGCTTCTCCTGCATTTTCCGTTGTATTTGGGCGTTTCAGCGCAAGAAACGGGTTATACTCGGCACTGCTGCAGCCCCTCCTGCTTCCGGTGCCCTGAACTCCCTGCCCGATCTTCCGCACTTTTACATGGCGCTCCCTCGCCCAAGCCCCTGCAAGACTCACCATTTCATAATTGGCATCCGGCAGATCGACGCTGGCGCTTAAGACCCGCTCAAGGACCACCGGTTCTTCTCCTCTGTTTAGGAACCTTACGTTTCTGGCAATAACCGGATAGTCCCGGAAGACCGTGTAAGACAAAATACAGTCCAGCTGCAGCAGTTCGTCTGTAAGCAGAATCTCAATAGTATCTGCTTCCTCAGGCTCCTCTGCATAGGTTGCCGGAAGCCCTTCTAATTGTTTCTTTCCCTTATAAATTTCATGTCCGGCATATTCCAGGCATACCACCCTGCTTCCGTTTATCTGTTTAATCTCGAATGCCGGCTCCCTGAAATCGCCGGTTTCTGAACATGGGTACTCCATTTTTGTATACTGCGGGCTCATAAAATAATCGTTGTCTTTTGTATACACTGCCAGGGAACGCAGTCCGCCTTCTAAAAGATAGGAGAAATCCTCTTTATGGTTTATCTTCTTCCCATAATATAAGTTCCCCAGTTCTCCATTATCCAGAATCTGGATGATATAACTAATCTGGTCATTAAAGATATGTATTTCTTTAGAAGTGTCTGAATAAATAATGGCCATTTACAGCTTCCCTCCTGATGTAGCGATTCCCTCGATAAACTGCTTTTGGAATATGATATAAACCAACAGCATCGGCCAGATTGCCAATACAGCCGCAGCCATTAGCTGTGGGTAATTTACAGAATATGCACTGGATATCTTCGCCAGGGCTGAGGATAAGGTAGCTGCATCTGAATTGGTATTTACAATGAGCGGCCACATGAGATCCTTAAAAGAAAAAAGTGCCGTAAATATCCCTAAAGCCACCAGCCCTGACTTGGTAAGCGGCAGCATTACCTTCCAGAATGTCTGCCAAATATTGCATCCGTCCAGCCTTGCGGACTCCTCCAGCTCCTTAGGAAGCCCCATAAAGAATTGCCTAAGCAGGAAGGTTCCAAATGCACTGACCAGACCCGGGAACACTAAGGCAAATATGGAATTCCTCAGCCCCATCTTATCCACCATCAGGTACTGTGGTACAATGAATATCTGCGCCGGAACCATCATCTGGAAGAGAACCAGACCAAACAGGAAATTTCTGCCCGGAAAACTGAGGCGGGCAAATGCATAGGCCGCCATGGCACTGAACAATACCGCACACAAAACTCTGAAAAACATCATTGCAAATGTATTAAAGTAGAGTCTGAGAAAATCATTCTGCCGGATTACAGTTTGAAAATTCTCCCACTGGAATGTTTCCGGAAAAAAGATAAATGGGTTCATAGAAGTCGATTCACTGACAGTTTTCAACGAAGTCAATACCATCCATAAAAATGGCATAATCATAATGCATGCGCCTATGATTAACACAATATGTAATAAAATGGTTGAAATATTTTGCTTTTTCTTCATTTTGCTCTCTCCTTACATATAGTTGACCCATTTCTTCTGAAGCTTTGTCTGTATGACCGTAATAATCATAATAATCAGCAAAAGCAGCATAACGATGGCTGAACCATATCCCTTATTTGAATATTTAAACGAATTATTATAAAACAGATAAACAAGTGAGACAGTGCTGTTATAAGCCGGACTGGTCACGTCTATCATCATGTAAATTACATCAAACACCTGCATTGCCGTAATAATGCTTGTCACTAAGACAAAGAACAGTGTAGGAGATACAAGGGGAACCGTAATGGAAAAGAACTGCCTTACCTTGCTGGCCCCGTCAATATTGGATGCTTCATAATAATCCCTTGGGATTTCCTGCAGGCCTGCCAGGAGCAGTACCATGCTGTATCCGATAGTGCTCCAGATCCCTATGATAGAAATAGAGATCAACGCGACCTTTGGGTTGTCAATCCAGTTCATCTTCTCAATGCCTAAGCTGTTCAAGACATGGTTGATCAATCCATACTGGCTATTGTACAACCATTTCCATACCATTGTGACAGCTGCCGGAGCGGCCACCATAGGTATGAAGTAGATGGTCCGGTAAATACCTTTCCCCTTTAACTTTCCATTCAGCGCAACTGCCATCAAAAGTGCAATGACAATTGTAACCGGGACTACGAGACAGGTATATCCAAGCGTATTCCTTACTGCATACCAGACCTGTTCATCCTGAATCATTGTTTTATAATTCTCCAGTCCCACAAATACATTACCTTTTCCAAATGCCCCGCTTTTGAAAAAGCTCAGATATAAAGTCTGGAATATAGGAATGATATTCAGAACCACTAGTCCAACAATTGTAGGTGCTACCATAAACCAACCCCAACACCACTCATTTCTTGTTTTTTTACTCACTTTATTCTTCACTGTTATCCACTCCTGTTAAAAATGCGGCAGTTCCACTGCCGCATTATAATAACGCCTGACTACTCAGCGTCTAACGCCTCATTCATCATTGCCGCTGTCTTCTCACATGCCACCTTTGTATCCTCTTTTCCCGCATATGCGCCTTTCAGCAATTCGTATGCCTTATCTTCCCAAACGCTTGTCTGGTTTGAATACGGGCGAATCTGCGCATATTCTACCATGTCAATGTAGCACTGTGTATTGAACATCGGATAAGCCTCTGCGAATTTATCCGCAGTCCCCTCATATGCAGAAATAGCTGTTCCAAGCTCTGCCTGTCTCTCCTGGCCTTCTTTGCTGCTTAAGTACTCCACCCACTTCCATGCTTCATCCGGATGTTCGGTCGTTGCCGAAATAGCATTCCCAAGTCCATTGAAGATAGTTGAACGGGTTCCGTCGTTAGCGGAGGGAAGTACGGCACAGTCAAAATTTTCCTTCATAAAATCTGTAGTTGCAAACCCGGACAAGTTCCACGATCCGAACAGCCCCATTGCGCACAGACCGTTCTGCATTGCCTCTGCCCTTGCCTGGTCATCATAAATCTCCGGTGAAAGCCCATCCTTTACAAAGCTGAAATACTCTTCAATCCCCTGTACTGTCTTTTCGTTGTCATACCCGGACTTCTTATCCTCTGTGATAATCTCCCCGCCGTTCTGGTATACAAAATTATAGTAGCCTTCCTGGTTATGCAGGCCGGCACAGAACCCATACTGAGATTTATCATCCTTTGTCAGCTTCTTGGCCGCATCCTTTAAAGTGTCCCATGTCCATGTATCGTCCGGATATGCAAGTCCTGCCTCATCAAACAATGTTTTATTATACCAGAGTGCGATGGTGTCATAATCTTTTGGTATCGCATACTGTTTCCCGTCAATATTGTAAATCTCACCCAGCCCTTCCGGATAATTAGCAAGGTCTACCTGATCGCTTTTTTCAATATAATTTGTCAAGTCAAGAAGCTGGTCATTGGAACCATAATAATAGATATTGTTGGAATGCATCCAGAAGGTATCCGGAAGTGAACCGCCGGTTGCCGCTGCCTCAAGACCTGTCCAATAGTCATCCCAGCCATTTACCTGTATATCAATCTTAATATTCGGATTCTCCTCTTCGAACTCATCCGCTACTGTCTGAATTAATTTGGCCTGGTTAGAATCCCAGCATGCATAACTGATTGTTACATCTCCTCCAGATTCTTCTGCCTTTTTTGTCCCCTCATCCGAGGATGTATTTTTGTTGCCACATCCAGACACCAATGTTGTAATCATTGCTGCGCACAACAGTACGCTTACTAACTTCCTTTTCATAGAAACCTCCTTTAATCAAGTGTTTTTTCTTTGTTTCATGCCATTATCATACATCAATGCCTAAAAATTGGTAATGTGTATTTGCGTTCATTGCATGGAAAAATGCGTCCTACACTGTATCAGCACTGTCACTGCCTCCAGTTCTTCTGATGGATAATATATGATACTGCCCCCCTCAACCCTGATGCATCTGCTATCCTCAGCATAGACCTCCAAAATCGAATATGTCTTATCCTGGGAATATTCTGGGATCGTAATCTCTATCTCGTTGGGAACCATTCCCCGAAAGGTGTGCAGGACAGCCAGGATTTTCCCCTGTTCCCCTATCCTCACAATTCCCTGCCATCCTTCAGGATGTCTGTAGCTTTTTATATCCGATCCAAAACGGTATGTACACCCTTTGCGGATTACAGGAACGATTTTTTTATAAAACCCCATGCCTTTTTCGATCATGTTCCACTGATCCTGTGAGAGTTCTGTGACATCCCCTGACAGACACATTCTTCCTAAGAAAGTGGAACACAGCGAATATACGATCCTCTGTATGGAATCCCCCTTTCTTATTACTGCCCATATCTGGCTCTGTGCCGGGTGGATAACGCGGTGAAGGTTGGCCGCAATGATTGGTATTTCGATACATTCATGGGCATCGGAGAATGAGGCCATGCTCATCTGGGACATCAGACCTGGTTCCAGCCTGTGCCCTCCCGACGCACAATTCTCTAATACAATCCCGTTAACTTGCTTCTTTATCTGCTCAATAAACCTTTTGCTGCATTCCATATTCTGTCTCAGCCCTTCCCCGAGGGATTCTGCTCCGTCACACCCTATGCCGATTGTCTCGTTATAGTCAATCTTCATATATCCAAAATCATACATTTTAAGCAGTCTGATTACTTTTTTTTCCAGATAATCTTGTACCCACGGGTCACGCATGTCCCAAAACCGCCTTGCATAACTGGTCAGCACCTTACCGTCCTTTTTTATAAGATGTTCTTCCATATGGTAAGCTTCCGACGCCCTGCCGGCAGTCTCTATCTCAATCCATATCCCCGGCACCATTCCAGCCCTTCTTATATCGGCAGCAGTCTTCCCCAAGCCTTCCGGAAACAGTTCTCCGGAAACGTTATAATCTCCCATGCTTTCGTCCCACGGTATATTTTTTTCCTTATACCATCCACAGTCAATCACAAAATAGCTGAAGCCCTTATCCTTAATCGCATTCAAGATTTCCCCAATATTCTCCGCTGAGGGATTCCCCCATGTAGTGCAATATTCATTGAATATAATAGGCAGCTCCTTTTCTATTAAAGGGGCGTTTTCAAGTCCCTCCAATGCATACGCAGTCAGCCGGTGCGAAAGTATATCAACAGAGTCCCCTTTACAGACACTTATAATTGCCTTTGGTGTAGAAAATTCCCCGCCTTTGGGGATTTCCTTATACCAATGTCCAAAATCACGATCAGCAAGCCCTCCACTTAATGCCAGAGATTCCTCTTTCCGGTAGGCCTCAATCTGCCAGGATGCAGGACACGCAATCTGCACACCCCAGAATATGTGGTTTTCCATATCCTCAAGGGCTGCAAACGGGAAGAATTTATTCACCGGCATCGAGCCTACCTGACCGAACTTCTCACATCTTACTGCATGAGGGTCCCACGCTGTCTCCAACTGTAAATCCTCCAGTGGGATGCTTTCTATTCTTCCCTCTGCACTCCAGACACTCCTGATCCTATGCAGCCGCATCCTTTCTTCTGACCCTGAAAATAATGCAGAAGAGATGCCGCTTAGTGAGAACGACTCAAACATTTCTAATACCGCCGCTTCCTCGCTCTGATTTTTAAATTCACAGTACACCTTTAAATACGGTGTGCCTTTTTTGTAAAGCAGATGATGGATGATTTCATAACCTCTGGAATCACTTAGATAAGTACTTATGTCTGTTTTGTTTCCACTTTTCTGAACTACCTGTTCTACGTATTTTAGCCGCCTCACTGTCTCACTATTACGCATGGTATTGCCCATTGCATAAGTATCATTGTAGATGTCCCCCACAAGTTTTAGCTGTACCATAGAATCAAAACCATTATTTCCCATTTTGGATATGTCAATTTTTTCTCCTGCAGGTATCAGCAGAAGCTCAACCTGTCTCTGGTCTTCAGTACTTATATAATATGCCTGCATATCCCCCAACCTATATTCCCTTATAATTTTACGCATATATCTCCTCCTGTCTTTATGAAATATAGTCTGAGTCTAACATACAAGGATATGCTGCTCCATGCATTAATGCTTGATTGGCTTGTATTTTTGCCGCATATTTAACCTGTATGGAAATAGGAATAAGTCAAAAATCCTGCAGCCAGGACAAGCAGCCCGCCTTCCATACTTTTTAAGGGTTGAAACAATTGGTATGCTCTTTGAAGCGGCAAATCATCTAATGATTTGCCGCTTCACCCAGCTCTTTTACTTATTGTTTTAATCCACCCCGGTAATTTCACACAATACAACACGTCTTATATAGATGCGTAACCTCGCCTCCATCCAACCAATAGAAGTAAACTTATCTTTACGATTTATTGAAACATTTCATCTCCGCTTTTAAAACCAAATGCGGGATGGAAATCAAATTTTACAGCTCCCACTGCGACTTTAGGACCAACTGCTTTTTTTATTCTATAAATACCTTCGTTACCGAAACCTGCACAAAGTTCAATCGCGGAACAGCCCTTTTCCGCCATCTCTTTCGCTACTGCCTCCGCCTCTTCGTAATTCTTCACTCCGATTACATTCATATTGATTGTATCAGACGGGATGACCGCCCTCTGTCTCTCTGGATTGAGTCCATCTGCTACATAAATAAAAGCACATTCAAACATAAAAATCTTCTCCTTTCGTTAGGCGCATACCTAAACTATAACGCTTCTGCGCACGATTGCATCATATCCTAGTTCCAAAAAATATCTTCCTTTACCCCTTATTTTATCGCAAAGCACCATCATTCACAATCCCGGATTTCCACGCCTCATCTTGCTGCTTCAATAAAACTTCTAAAAATTTTTCTGCTGATGTCATCCTTTAAGTAGGAAAATTCAGGATGCCACTGGACAGCCCATACATATTTTTTCTTCGGTGCATATACCGCTTCTGTGATGCCGTCAGGGGAGCAGGCCATCATTTTTAAGTTAGGGGACAAGCTCTTAACTGCCTGATGGTGATAACTATTCACAGAAATTTCTTTCTGGTTAAGGAGTTTGAACAGTGGGGTATCCTCTATGATTTCCACTTTATGTACTGGTTTGTCATAGGGAGGGGACTGATGATGTTCCACACTGGAGGCCGCCTGCATGGGCAGATCCTGGTAAAGTGTACCTCCCAGAAAGGCATTGATGGCCTGTATGCCTCGGCAGATTCCTAAAACAGGTTTGTTCTGTTCATACAGCAAACGGAAAAGACTTTTTTCCATTTCGTCCCGCGGTCTGCAGCACTCTTTGCAGGATGGCAGGGGAGCTTCTCCATACAGGTCCGGTGATATATCCTGCCCGCCAGTGAAAAGGAATCCATCACACATTCTGCTCAACTGTTCCAGAATAGCCAGATCCGAAGTCAGGGGAAGCATGAAGGGTGTGCCGCCTGCCTCTAACAGTGCGTCCAAATAGCCGGGAAGCATCCAATAACTGTTCTTTTTCATGTCAACTAAGGGTATGACACCAATAATAGGTCTGCTCATAATCTTTCCTCCAATCCATTCAAAAAGGACAATGAAGTCCTGTTCCGAACCTCATTGTCCCGCACTCATTATAATAGATACTGCTTACGATTGCAACAAATAATTAAGAACTGGTTTTCTTAAAATTCGATACGCAAAGAGATACAGCATCGGATGATATTCAGATGCTTGTAAAGGAACTTGTAAAACAAAAAAAGAAAAATACAACGGTAGATTTTCTCGGACAAAACTATTGGCAGATGATTATTGATGTCTATTCCAATCAGTATATCAAGACTATCACTGCTGCAAAATACGGCACAGGTGCATCAGACTTTATTGTTAAAGGGAGTACGCCTCTTCGGCATAAGCTCCACACCACTATTTACTATGCATAAACAGCCGGCATCCACGCTCATTATCCAAATTACGAACTGTGTGCGTGATTGCCGGCTGACCTGTCATAAGAATACTGGCTGCCTTCGCCTGACCCCAATATTTTGTTTGTGATACTTAAAATTATAATTTTTACTCTTGTTACAAATATTCAGCTACAACCTCTTCGGCCCTCATCACTTCCACATTGTCACCGTAAATCAGTATTCTCTGCGGAACTCCCATGTCAAGTCCGGCGAGATTATCCAAATATCTGGCTTCTAACGCTGTCTTACCGAACAGCATATCAACTTCACAATTGAGAGGGCTAATTCTGTCAACAAATTCCTTTGCCCGTTTCAATGTTCTGAATTGTACAGTTACTTTACGTTCCATCTTTGGTTCTCCCCTTTTCATCATTCGTATGCCGTCAGCATTACTGCTGCCGCTTTATAAGGCTCATTTGTACGATACTTTAATATGCCCTCTTTTATCTCAATCTGCACCGGAGTATCAGAGTAGACTTCCTGTATCTGCGTCGGACATGTTTCCGGCAGTGTAACTTCTATCCATTCAGGAAGCTCCCCATCAAATGTGTGCAGTACCACATAAGCCTCTCCATTTCTGCCTACTCTTACCAATGCCTGCCATCCCTTTGGGTGCCGCATACTTCTTATATGCGAACCATAAAGATACGACTGCCCCTCCTTAATCACAGGTGCAATTTTCTGATAAAAGCTCATACCTCTTTCCAATATTTCCCACTGTTCGCCTGTAAGTCCGGTAACATCACCAGAGATGCAAAGCCTTCCCAGAAATGTTGCAGCCACTGAGTATGCAATCCTCTTCAATGAGTCATCTGTGCGGATAACCGCCCATATCTGGCTCTGCCTGGGATGGATGACCCTGTGCAGATTCGCTGCGATAACCGGTATCTCCACACACTCATGTGCATCGGAAAAAGACGCCATACTCATCTGTGACATGAATCCCGGCTCCAGGCGGTGTCCGCCGGACGAGCAGTTCTCCAGCACAATATCCGGCACCTCTCTTTTCACTTTTTCAATGAAACGGAAGGATGCTTCCATATTCCTGCGCAGCCCCTCTCCAAGAGATTCTGCTCCGTCACATCCGATTCCAATGGTTTCGTTATAATCTATTTTCATATATCCGAAACCATATTTCTTCAGAGTACCGATTACTTTTTCCGTCAGGTATTCTTCTACCCACGGGTCGGTCATATCCCAGAAACGCCGGAAATAGCTGGTAAGGACTTCTCCGTCTTTGTGCAGCAAATGTTCTTCCAGATGATAAGCCCGGGACGCACTTCCAACATTTTCAATCTCAAACCACAGTCCCGGGATCATCCCTGCATCCTGGATTGCCTTTACTGTTTTTTCCAGTCCGCCGGGGAATAAGTTTTTTGACACCTCATAATCTCCCATGCTGATATCCCACGGAATTCCTTCCTCCTTGTACCAGCCACAGTCAATCACAAAATACTGGAAACCTTTTCCCTTTATCTTTTCAATGATCTCCATGATATTTTCATGGGAGGGATTCCCCCAAGTGGTACAGTATTCATTGAAGACCAGCGGCAGTTCCTGCTCGCTCTTTGGCATTTCCTCCATATTTTCCACCGCCGCTTCTGTAAGCCGCCCGGTAAAAAGATCAAAGGAATCCGTGCAGGCTGTAGTTACAATAGCCTGCGGCGTAATAAACGATTCTCCCGGCCGTACTTCCTTCATCCAGTGCCCGAATTCCCTGTCTGCAAGCCCCCCGCTTAATGCAAGTCCGTCATCCTTCCGGTAAACTTCCATCTGCCAGGAAGCATTGTGCGCAATCTGTGCGCCCCAGAATATATGATTTTTACAATCTTCTATGGCTGCAAACGGAAAAAACTTATTCACGGGCATAGAACCTGCCTGCCCGAACCTTTCACAGCGGACGGCGTGGGGATCCCATGCAGGCTCAAGCTGCAGGTCTTCCACCGGGATCACTTCATGCCGGCCCTCCTGGCTCCATACACTCCGTATCCGGTGCAGGTTCAGGCACTCATGTCCATCCCCTTCCAGATAAGGCGAAAGGCCTCCCAAAGAAAAGCTTTCCATCATCTCAAGCTTACAGGATGCCTGGCTTTTATTTTCAAAAGTACAATACATCCTGACATAAGGCATCCCCTCTTTCCATTCCAGATGGTGTGTCACCTCATACATGCGGTCATCCCTGAGAACAGTATCTATCCTTATACCTCCCTTATCTGTCTCACATGACTGTGAGTGGTACCGGAGTCTTCGGACAGACTCTCCGTTTCTCATAGAGGCCCCCATTGCATATGCCTCATTATAGATATCTCCGGTCAGCTTAAACTGAACCAGGGATTCCATATTCATATCTTTTTCAGGCATTTTATAATAGGCCGCCTCAAGAGGCAGCAGCATAAGTCCTGTCTGTCCGTCTTCCGAGTCTGTAAGATATCTGACTGTCATGTCTCCCAGATGATATTCTTTTAATATTTCCACTGCCATTTTTCTGCCCTTTCTTTATCTGCGTTTTTTCCTTTTGATTATAACCACGGAAACAATAGCTCCTGCCATAATCACCATAATACATATGTATGGCAGTACATTTGCGGTATCTCCCGTATTAACCTTATCTTTGATGCCTGTTGCCCGCTTATCCGAAGTACCTGAATTATTTGGTGTGCCTGAATTACCCGGCGTATTCGGATTAACCGGCGTATCGGGATTGTCTGGTGTATCCGGGTTGTCCGGCGTATCAGGGTTGTCCGGGGTATCCGGGTTGTCTGGTGTGTCCGGATTGTCCGGCGTATCCGGGTTGTCTGGCGTGTCCGGGTTGTCTGGTGTGTCCGGATTGTCCGGCGTATCCGGGTTGTCTGGAACTACCGTGCTTCCTGCCACAGCAGCAGATATCTCAAACTTATCGAGCCGCGGGGTAAAGTCATCCTGTACCGCACTGAATTTGTAAGAATTATCGTTGGTAAATGTTATCGTATTCTCTCCCGCCTGAAGGGATACATCCAGCACAACATTCTTATATACGTCCCAGCAGAATGTATTCCTGAAATAAACCGTCTGCGGTGTTCCTCCGTTCACGCTGATTTGGGCATATCTCTCCACCAGATCTGTGTTGTACGGATGTACATAATTACTGCCATCTTGTTTCTGCATTACCGGCGCCGGCTCATCGTTGGAGTAAAATACAGACAGCTTATAGTCGCCTGCGGTTTCTGCATTGACCTTAAGGCTGAGCACATTATCCTTGCCTCCGCGGAATCCTTCTACTGCCTTCCCCCCGGAAGCATAGCTGTTTTCTGTTATTTCAGGTACTGCCGTACTTCCTCTGAGGTAATTATATCCATCCTCTGCATCGGTTCCGGATGTTTCACAATCCTCTGCCTCAATAACAATTGTTCCTTTTTCCGTGGCATCTTTGTCCTCTGTAAATACTATCTGGTCCAGAACAAGTCCGTCGCCGCTAAGCTTTAGCTCATTCATTCCGGCCGCAAGATAGATGATACCCGCATTGTCCTTACCGAGTGTAAGTGTCTGAAGTTCTTTCCATGTCACGCCAACCTCGGATTCCGCTTTGGCATCCGCCGCATACTGCATGGAGCTCTTACTAAGCACCGCACTTCCGCTGCCGTCGGAAGATATGCTGTAATATCCGTCTCTCGGTGCACAGACATAGAAGCTAAAATCCCCGCTCCCTGCCGCATAACCTGCTCCTGTATAGTCTCCATTCTCCTGGGAAAGTGAGAATCCTTCCTCTGTTCCTGCCAATTCTTCCGGTTCCACTACAATCTTCCCTTCTGTCTCCCTTACCTTAGTCAGGTCAATCTTATCCAGAAGCGCACAAAGCATGGAATTCACCTGTTTCCCGTTCTGGTTTTCCCCGGTGTAGGTTAGCTTAATTTGATGGGCTCCTGCCGTAAGGTCGACATAAACGGTCTTATAATTATAATAGCCCCATTTGACAGTGGAGTCATAGGATATCTCCTGCTGCTCTTTGCCGTCTATACTCAGCTTATGATTTACAATCGCTCCTATAGCACGGTTCTGTCCGCCATTCTCCACATATTCAAGACTCATAGGGTCTACCTGTGGAGCCTGGCTGGAATAGTATACATTCAGACGGTATGTTCCGTCCTCCGGCACATCCACAGAGAATTCCACCCCATCTCCTTCCGCGTTCATGGCGCCAACCTCCGCACGGTTGGAACGGGCCAGGTCGCTGCCTCCTGTCTTCGTAAATGCCGATGCCCCTCCAAGCAGAGCCGCGTCTTCTGCTTCATAGGTTTCCTGCCATGCTCCCACAGCCGTGCCTTCTTTCCCGGTTGCAGGCGTCACTACCGCATAATAGGAATCCATCAGTTCCGCATTTTCTACGGTATATACCAAGCTGCTGCCTGTGAATTTTACATCCCCCTCAAACACAGCCGGAATATCGTCTGCAAAACCATGATGTCCCGTATACTTGGAGCGGTATATTTTAACGTGCGCGCTGTCGGCTTCTTTGAATGTGTCGGTGTTTTTAATATTATCAATGCAGACCGTCTGGCTTCCGGCCTGTCCGCCGAACAACGTGTATATCATATTACTGCTGTCGTCTACACTGGATAGTCCGTACAGTCTTCCGTATGCGCTTGGGTTTCCTATGTTCTCTAACGTAATAGGTATGGTGTGTCCTGTCATCTGTGCATACCACTTATAGGTCCACCATGCACCATTCGGCTTATTATTCTCAGCCGCCAGCTCGTTTAAGCTGTTTGCCAGTCCCCAGTAAGGCAGGGAAGCATATATCTTCTCTTCTTCAAAGATTGCAAGCCAGTTCACCAGCTGACCCGGTGTCCCCACATCATCAAAGTTCACGGTTTCATTCACAAAGAGAATCGGGTCAATTCCGGAACCTTCATAATAAGTATCCACGTACCCTCTTACTTCATCACAATGGGACTTAAAGGATGTCAGCTTATCCTTCTGCAATTCATGCCACGTGATATATTCCGGCAGGCAGTTGTTCTTTTGACAGAACTCGAAAAACTGTTTGTACGCACCGGACTTATAGCTTGCAAAATTCGGGCCTGCGACTTTCAGGGAAGAATTAATTCCCTTTACGGTATCATATATTGTCTTCCAGTCTGTGCACAATTTGCTAATATTACTTCCGTACCAGATATTATCCGGTTCATTAAAGAGTACAAAGCTATATCCCACAAGCTCTTCATCTGACTTTCCCTCCACCATCTTTGTGACAACGGTGCGGACCTTTTCCTGATAATCCCCTATGCCGGTATTCTCATAAGGCCACTGAAGATAATAATCCTGAAGATATATCTGTATATTCTCCACGCCGCACTCATCCAGATAGTCTGTCAGACGATATCCGTCCCCGGAGGGATGCTGTTTGCCGTCCGCCGCCTTCTGAACCAGTATCTTAGGCTGGATCGCTTTTATCAAATCAATGGATGGTACATTTACCTCACTGACCCCATAGAGAAAGCCTGTGGAACCGTGGAGTAAATCTCCTGTATTCTGTGATGCGTCAAAATGCAGAGCCGCCTTATACTTTGCTTCTCCTGCTGCCTTGCGCAGATTAACCAGTGCCTCATCAACGGCATCCTGTCCTGCGGCCTCGCCTTTTTCAAGTACTCCTTTTGCTGCTTCCACCGTCGTATTCAATGCCTCTTTACTTTCATCCGTCAGCGCATTCTGCTTTAAAAGCTCTTCAGCCTCTCCCGTCTCCGCCTGAAGCTGGGCATTCGTAAACACAGTATCCGCCGTCACGCCCTCATAATACTCAAGCTGGCCTGCCGCTGCCTTAAGTTCTGCTATCATATTATCTACATTAGACTCCGTGACCGGATTGGCAAGAACAGCTTCGGCCTCTGCAATTTTAGTCTGAAGCGCTTCATACGTCTGTCTTGTATAATAGCTTATACTCTGTTCCTTTGCCTGTTCAATCTCTGCCTTAAGCTGTTCCAGCTTATCGAAGCCGACTGCATAGGAATCATATGCCTTCTTCGCCTGTTCTTTTGTCAGCGCCACATTGTAAAATCGGAATTCGTCGATTTTCGCTTTCAAATCCGCGTCTGTAGAATATACAGAACGGCCGATTGCATTGTTTGTGTATTTTTTCAGTTCTTCACCGTTATTTTTGAATAATGACTGTAATATCTGCTCCTGGTTCCCATTCTTGTCCGTTGTGCCTACCTGTTCGCCATCCAGATATACGTCATACGTATCCGGGCTTACGCTGATAGTCACATGCTGCCACTGCCCCTTCGTGAACGGCCTGTCCCACACAAGTTTCATCTGGCTTGAGCGGTCAGACATCATAATAGAAGTATTATAAGCACCTGAAGCAGTGTCTGTGCCTCCTGTCACAAAGGTGAACTCAGGGGCGTTCCATTTCCCACCGTCTCCGTTGTTGGAATTCAGCTCTATAGGCGATGCAGAGAAAATGCGGTTATAATGAACCGCACTCTCATCCACATCAATCCAGAATGAAAATGCAAAACCTTCATCGGTTACATCTTCAAACATATTATCAGGCAGTGTCAGATACCCCTGATTAAGTCCGCCCCCGGGCAGGTTGAGCACCTTGGAGCTTCTCTGTACATCGTCCACAACGCCGAGACCTTCCCCTGCGCCTCCAATTTGTGCCGTTGCTCCTTCCTTCGTGCCCTGATTCACGATTTCGGTCCCATTCACTCCTTCATCAAAAGTAAATTCATAATACGGCTCCGGTACAGTTACCGTCTCCTCTCCTTCAGCAAAACTAATTGAAGAGGGCCATACCATCGTTACCGCCAAAAGCAATGCCGAAAATCTTTTAAGCTTTCTATTCTTCATCCCTTTCTCTCCTTTTTCCTGTTCCCTAACCCTTTACGGCTCCGACTGTCATACCTTTAATAAAATACTTCTGCAGGCTCAGGAACAATATGGCAATCGGCAGCACGGAAATTACGATTGCCGCCATAGCTGTTGTGTAATCACTGCTCTGCGCCGAAAACAGAGACTGAATCGCTACCGTCAGAGTCTTTAACTGCTTCTTGCTGACATACAGACTCGCCAGCAGGTAGTCGTTCCAAATCTGGAATGCCTGCATGATAATTAACGTTGCCATGGCCGGTTTGAGAATCGGCATAACCACTGAGATATACGTGCGGATGACAGAACATCCATCGATTCTAGCGGCTTCCTCAAGCTCCAGTGGAACCGTGGACATGAAACTGTTCATCAGGAATACTCCGAACGACACTCCCGTCGCGACATACATGAATATAATCCCGTATCTCGTATTTGTCAGATGCAGTTTATATCCAATCATATAAATCGGAAGGAATAATGCCTGATACGGAATCAGAATTCCCACAATAAAGTATATGTAGCAGAATTTAAAAAATTTATGGGAGCATCTTGCAATCGCCCATGCCGTAGTTCCGCATAAGATGGCGAGAATCAATACGCTTATCGCCGTATAGATGAACGTATTGGTAAATGTAGTCGCCAGATTTAATTTGTCAAATGCTTTCACATAGTTTTCAAGATTAAAGCTTTCCGGTAAAGACAGCGGGCTGCTCAGGTATAATTCCCGCCTTCCCTTAAAGGAATAATTAAGGATAATAAAGATTGGCGCAATGAACGCGATTGCCGCCACCGTCATAATGATCTGCACGCCAAATGTCTTTTTCGTGTATGGCTGCGCCTGAATATCATCTTTTTCCTTTTTCCTAAACATTATGCCTGCACCTCCCTCTTCTTTAATCCCTTTACCTGTATGAGTGCAACCAGAAGAAGTACAATTACAAGTGTCACAGACATTGCCGAACCATAGCCATACTGTCTTCCGTTAATAGCCGTTGTATATGTTTCGTAAATCATAGATGTGGAAGACCTGCCAGGGCCCCCTTTTGTGGAGGATACAAGTAAGTCGTACACTTTCAGTGAACCGGTTGTGATACCTACCACACAGATTGTAATTGCCGGAGCAAGCATTGGGATTGTTACATTAAAAAATCTCTTAACCGCTCCTGCCCCGTCAACCTTTGCCGCCTCATATAATTCGGCCGGTACTGATTGAAGCCCTGCCAGATATATAAGCATCCAATATCCGATCCACTGCCAGTTATTCGCAATCAGAAGACCGCTGAGTACGGTTTCCTTCTTCCCGAACAGGAGGAAATTGATATTGGTTCCCAACAAGTCATTCAGGGCCGGAAGCACATTTGAGAACATCTTAAGCCACACAAAACCGACAATAACCGCACTGATCAGGCACGGGATAAATAAAATCGTCCGGTATATTTTCTGTCCCTTAATTCCACTGTCCAGTGCAACTGCAAATAACAGTGCTACGATATTCTGAATAATTGTATTGCCAATGGTGAACTTAATCGTAAACAGCCAGGCATCCCTAAAATTTGAGTCCTTAAATAAATCAATATAGTTCTGGAAGCCTACAAAGATTTTCTCCGCAGACATTCCGTCCCAGCTTGTGAATGAATACCGCACCGCCATAAACATAGGAATAATCAGCCCAATCGTAAAGATGATGAATCCCGGTAAGACAAGCAGTAAATATTGGCGGAACATTCTTTGTTCCATTGTTCCTTTTTTTGTTTTCTTCATTGTACTCTCTCCCTTTTAAAAAAGAGGAGGAGATATCTCCCCCTCTTTTTCTATTTATTTGCTAATTTGCGGAGCTGGCGCCCACTCTTCCGTCAGAGGCCTTCAGGCAATCCTCGAAGCTTAGGTCTCCCTGGAGCCAAGACGCGATGTCCTTTGCATTTTCCTCCTGGAAACCACCCCATACGAGCTGGTTATTTCCAAGCGTTACATCCACGATATTCCCTTCCTCAGCATACTTATCGATGTCTTCCTGACTTGGATTCTTGAATGTAGGTGTTACATCCTTGAGCATAGAAGCTGTCTTTGTGTAGTCCAGAATATCTACCGCCAGGTCTTTGTCGCTTGTAAGAAGGTCAAGAACCTGATTGACTTCCTCCTGATGCTTCGTATCTTTGCTTGTCATAACAGTAATGTTCGGCTCAAAGATTAACTTGGAATCCCCGGTCTGATTCGGGAATGGGAAGATTCCGAACTCAAAGTTCTCGTCAATATCGAGGAAATTCTGGATTGACCAGGAGCCTGACACCTTCATAGCCGCTTCTCCCTGTACCATCTTTGCATCACAGTCTGTCTGCTCTGTGGAGAAGGTCTCCGGGAATGTATTGTCATAAATCAGTTTGTTATACTCATATGCCGTCTGCATTTCCTTACTGTCTGAGAAGGATACCTTTCCGTCCCTAAACTTGTCTCCCCAGGTAGGGTCATTGTTGAACACGTCGTTCATGGCGAACTGCATGGTGACATTACCGATGGACCAGGTATCTACCATGTGGCTGGCAAATGGTGTGATTCCTTTTGCTTTACAGTCATCAATGATTTTCTGTAAGTCTTCCTGGGTCTTTGGCACTTCCCATCCATTTTCCTTAAACATCGTCTTGTTGTAATACACACCCTGATACAGTGCGTTGTATACAAGACCATAGGTTTTTCCGTCTATTGTAACGTTTTCGCTTGCCGCATCCAGTCCTCTGTCCACATACTTACTGTCAATTTCTCCCAGAACACCCTGCGGTGCATATGTAGATACATCCTGTGCCTTACCAATCATAATATCTGGCAATCCCGACTGCATATACTGCTGCATCTTTGGCTGGAAGTCATTGCCCCAGTCTACACACTCCCATTCCAGCTCAATATTCGGATACTTTTCGGCCAGGGCTTCATCAATCATGTCTTCAATTCCTGCATCCGTTGTGGACTGTCCGGCCAGCACGGTAAGTGTTACTTTTTCGCCCTCACTTTTTTTCTCAGTCCCGCCTGCTTTGCCATCATCGTTTCCGCCGCATCCTGTTGCCATTGATGCAATCATCATTGCAGCCAATACTGTACAAAGCACTTTTTTTCTTTTCATAACCCGTTCCTCCTGCATTTTTATTGGTTAACTTGATGATATGATTATAGAATTTTTCTCACTGCAAGAAATAGGATGATATAGAAAAAATTAGTTGTACAATTTTGTATTCCCCAAAATAACATAAAAAAACCTTTCGGTAATGCACACTACCAAAAGGTTTCCTTATACTGATTACCGGCCAAAGCCTGCAATCCATCTGTGCTGCCTGATAAAACTAAGCTGCATATTTATCAAATACCTTTCTGAAAAAAATCGAATTGATATAAGCCAGCAGTGAAAAGCCCCCTACCAGCCAGATAAAAATTGCCCGCAGCATAAATTCCACATGAAAGAAAGTAACCATCACACATGCAGCTGTAATCAGCAGCATGGCAGCCGTATAACCAAGGTTTACCCCTCCAATCATAAAAGCATTTTTCAAACAGGTAAGAAAATCATCCTGGAACCTGGCCATATATGGGAAAACGTACAGGATTACGATAACAAAAACACAAAATAAAACAACAGTCGTTATTGTCAGCAGCATCCGCAAACTGCCGGACAAGCTCTTGATTACTGAAAAATCAATATAAAAGACTGCACCTGCTGCTGCCAGCACAAGCCAGCAGGATGTACTTTGCCTGAAATTTACTTTAAAGGACTTCCAGTAAGCGGAAAATACATAGGACTCTTCCTGTTTTACCATTTTAAGGTTTACCGAATATAGTGCAGTGACCGCAGCCCCAATTGTCACCAGCGGCAGGCAGCTGAGCAAAAAACAGATGTTTAGTATCACTGTATTCATAATCTTGTTCATCACATCCATCAACGGACTATCCAGATCAAAAATGTTTCCCATCATTATTCCCCCTATTCTTCATAAGCACTGGCGGCCCTGTTTGCATCCGAAAATTCAAGCACCTCCTCAAGTGTCTTTTCCTTCTTCAGCCATGCCAGCTGTTCCTGCGCCACACGGTTCTGGAAACTCCATATCAGCTGTGCATTTCCAGTGGAAACGTCAATCACTCTTCCCTGTTCTTCATATGTATCAATATCGTCTTGTATCTTACTCTTATAAGCAGACTCCATTCCCTCGACAGCGGAATCGGCCTGTGTAAATTCCAGGATTTCACTGGTAAGCTGTCTGTCACTCAGCAGTGAATAAAAGATCTCATCAATCAGGCTGTCATGCTCTGTATCTGCACTCTTCATGAAAGTAAGGTTGGTTTCCCTGATCAGATCCGCATCCCCCTTCTTATTGGGAAAGGGGAAGATACCAAACCGGATGGTCTTTCCATATTGATTGGCAAACTGCATGGACCATGAGCCTGTCAGATACATAGCGGCCTCTCCCTGCGTGAATCTGCTGTCGCTCTCAAACTGATCCAACAATAGTGCGTCTTCCCATGACGCATCCAGAATCATCCGGTTGTTTTCCATGCAGCGCATGATATCCTCATTCCTGGTATAATCCACTTCCCCTCTCCTAAACCGCTCCCCCCACTGCGGGTCATACTTAAAAATCTCATTCATCATATATTGCATCGTCATATTCGCCACTTTCCAGCTCTCCTGAAAATGTACTGCAAACGGCACAATGCCCTCCGCTTTGAGCTTCTCTACAGCCGCCTCCATATCCTCCGTTGTCCGGGGAACCTCGATAGAGAGCTGCTCGAAAATATCTTTATTATAAATCACGCCCTGGTACCAAAAGTTATATGGCAGGCCATACACCTGATGGTCAAGTGTAACGGAATCCAGTGCACTTTCCTTGATCTTAGCACTGCAGTCTTCAGATATGGTTCCAAGCTGCCCTGTTTTCGCATACGCCTTCACATCCTGTGCCTTTCCGATTATGATATCCGGAATATCCCCCGATGCCAGCCTTCCTCTCATCTGGGATTCAAACCGGTCACCCCAGTCTACACATTCCCATTCCAGCTCCACCTGAGGATATTCCTTTTCCATCCACTCGTTGACCATATCCTCTATTCCCGCATCTGAGGTAGACTGCCCTGCCAGAACCGTCAGTATTATCTTGTCTTCTTTTACGCCGGTGCTCTTATCAGGTGCACATCCTGTCAGCAGCACTATCACAGCCGTCAGTAATAAAAGTTTTTTTCTGTTCAATGTTCATCCTCCAGATGTCTGTTTCTGTACTCCCTAGGGCTTATCCCTTCATTCTTTTTAAACACCCTGCTGAAATAAGTGTAGTCATCATATCCAACCATAAAAGCGATCTCCGTCAGATTGATATCACTTTCAGCCATATACTCCTTTGCCTTACTGATTCTTTTTTTCGTGATATAAAGAATCAGGTTCTCCCCTATTTCCTGGCGGAACATCTTGGAAAAGTAAGAATTTTCCACATTATAAGCTTTCGCTAAAGAGTCCAGCGTCAAATCCTCAAAATAATGGCCGTCAATATATGCGGCTGCCTGCCGGACAATCCCCCGCATGGTATCCGTAGGGGCTTCCTTTCTGTCAGGGACGAGATACTCTATCATATTCTGCACTGCTTCGCATACCGCTTCCCCATCGAGGCTTTCCACTGCCTTATCTGCTGATTCCATTAAGCTGTCAATATCGACTGCTTGTTTATGTCTCTGCTCCTGCATAGCGAAATCTGCAAATACATTCATAACCTGCTTTACTGTCTGGCGCACCTCCAGATATCCCCACGTTTCTTTCTCACACCGTCTCAATCCAATCTCCTCTAAAACAACCTTCGTTAAGGCAGCTGCATTTTGGGATTTCAGAAAATTTTGGATTCTTTTTTCCTGTTCTCCCGTAAACCTGGCATTCCTGCGGTCCTTATTCATCTCATCTTTTTTTTCCGACAATATGATTTCATCCTTTTTGCAGTATGTCCTGGTCATAAGCAGGGCCACCGATTCGACATATGCCATGTGGATGCTGTCCATGGAATAGGAATGCCCGCTGATGCAGAAGGTAAGGCAGGTACCCGGGAACTTTGAAAAGTAGATCCGCAGCCTTTCTGCCAGCTTCACCAGTTCACGGCTCCCCAATTCCGTTATGACTATAAATTCATTAGAACGGTAAATATGGTTAAAAATTATAATTTCGTCAGTATGGATGATCCGGTGGATCTCCTTTTTTATATTATAAGAGAATAAGTTCATATCATAGTCATTGTATTTTATGACAGCGGAAAGATTATGGATTTTTATCAGCATGAGGCTCATCCCTGCCAGCTCAATCCCGCTGTTCATAGACAGGTTTGGCACATAGGGGACCTCCTCCTTCTCAATCAGCTGGCTGAACTCCCTGTCCTGGATCAGGGATGCCGCTTTCAACAGCTTGAGCTTTTCGTTTTCCCGCTCACTTATGATTTCCAGTGCCTTTACAATGGCATTCACCAGGTCAATCTTCGTCACCGGCTTTACCAGATAGTGGATCGCACCGGATAAAAAGGTTCCCCTGACATACTCAAAGTCATCGTACCCGCTCACTACAAAGGCTACAATCTCCGGATACTTTTCTTTCACGATCTCAAGCAGTTCTACCCCGTTGATAAAGGGCATATTGATATCCGTAATCAAGATGTCAGGTTCTTCCTCCTCCAGGCGCTTCAGGACTTCCTCTCCGTCCCGCGCCGGCTCCAGGCATTCCAGGGAATATCTGTCCCATTCAATCATCTGCCGGAGTTTTTCTCTTGTCCAAAACTCATCGTCTGCAATCAATATCTTATACTTTTGCTTTTCCATCTTCTTTTTCCGTCCTTTTATCCCTGGGTATTTCCATGCAAACTTCAGTTCCTTCGCCCATGGTACTTATGATGTGGAGCCCATAAGATTCTCCGTACAGCATCTTCAGCCTGGCATTAATATTATGCAGGCCGATAGAATTGCCTTCTTCTATAAATTGGATATCATTTTTTTGCAGCAGTCTGTTATATGCATCCGCATCCATGCCGACTCCATTGTCTGATATACAGATCACCACGCTGCTGCCCTTTGCCTTTGCCTGAATCCTTACACACTTTTCCCCCCGCTTATTACGCAGGCCGTGATTGAGTGCATTCTCCACCAAAGGCTGCAGGGAAAGTCTTGGTACCCTGCTCTGGAGCACGCTTTCATCAATATCATAAGTATACTGTATATTATCCTGCATCCGCACGCCCATTACATAGCAGTAATTCTTCAGATGCATGATCTCCTTCGACAATGTAGAGAACGGGTCTTTCATATTCAGGCTGTAGCGGAAAATATTGGAAAGGGACTGGCTCAGCCTGCTTACCTCCTGGCAGTTTCTGATCTGTGCAATGCTGCTCATCGTATCCAGTGTGTTATACAGGAAATGCGGATTGATCTGTGCCTGCAGCGCCTTGTATTTTGCCTGGTTTAACAGCTCATTTGCCTGCTTTTCTTTTTCGGAAAGTTCTTCCATCTGATCCAGCATTTCATTAAAATTTTGTCCAAGCATTCCAATCTCATCCTTATTTTTAATCTCTGCACGCAAAGAGGTGTTTCCGCCTTTAATCCTTTCTATCGTAACCATAAGCTCTTCCAGCGGCCTTGTCATGCTCCGCGACAGTATAAATGTCAGAAAAGCGGCAGCAACGACCATAACCACCCCAATCAAGAGGAGGTTCACCGTCAGCGCCCGCTGGTTCTGTTCCAAAAGTTCCCGGGGCATCAGGGAATATGCCGTCAGGTCATACTTATTCTGCTCTACTTGAAAAAGCTCCTGTTTTGCAGACCCGGATGCCATTTGTCCTGTCTGTGTTCCCTGCAGAATCTGAGTGGATATCTCCTGATATTCTATTTCTTCGTCCTTACTCAGGCTGCCGATAGAAGTTACCGGACGGTCATCCATAGGCTGCAGCCAAATATACATGGTATTATCTGTACTGTACTTATCCATAATGGAGCGGATTGCCTTGCTGTCCACATCACATACAATATAGCCAATAGCCTGTTTGTAATTCCGGTTATCAAACAGCTTCAGCACGAACCGCACAATATCTGTCTCCCTATACTGGTTATAATAGCTGGAGATCAGCATACCATTCTCCGTAGAATTTACAAAATTTTTCACCGCTTTGGCATTGCAGTAATCTTCATCTCCATAAATGTCTGCCGGATAATTATGTTTTGGCGTCATGGCCCTGCGGTATGTACTGATTATCTCGTCTTTTGAGGTGTATAGATACATGGATACCACACTGTCCCCTGTTTCAAAACCGGTAGTCGCAATCTCATATGCTTTCCTATAAAACCCTTTTCTCAATTTTTCTATGCTTTCCTGTTCCTTCAGCGCTTCGATCAGTTCTCTTTCACTGTAAACTTCAATCAGGTTGCTTTCCACGTTTTTGATAAAAGTGTAGATTTCATTCTGCATATTCTGCAATGAATTAGCGCTCTCTGCCTTAGCCCTGTCATATATAATACCAGAAGATGTTTCCTGAAATAAAATTGTCTGCAGAATTAACGCTATGAGTGTACAGCCGAGGCACATACACAAAATCTTCAATCTTAATTTCATCTTCTATCCCCCTTCTTATAACCGTTTTCATTATAGCATTTATGTAATGCTAAGAAAATAGAACAATTTATCATATAGACTTGGACTATTTTGACAGTATATCTCTTGACACTGTTGCAATACACAGAGACTCTCCTTCGTAAATAAAAAAACAGGGGCTGTGAAAAAAGCCCCTTTTGTGCCTCAATTTCTGGCAATATGTAATCATCATTTCATAACTGTCTTCCAAAACAACATTTGTAAGGACATGCTGCACGGAAATTTTTTTCCCGGTTCCTCACAAATAATATTCAATCCGTTCCTCCTCTTTCATCCCAAAAGCATCAAACACCTTATCCCGGACCACGAGAAAATCGTCGGATGTCCTGTCCCTGTGCTTTCCAAAAGGGACAGGGATAATGGTCTTGATTTTTCCGGGATTGGGTGTCATGACCACTATCCTGTCTGCAAGCGCCACGGCTTCCTCAATATCATGTGTCACAAAAACAACGGTGATGTTCTCTTCCTCTGCAATCCTGCGGATATCGTCCTGCATCTGCAGCCGGGTGATGGCGTCCAGTGCGGCAAACGGCTCATCCATGAATAAAATCTGCGGTTTTACCGCCAATGCCCTGGCAATGGAGACCCGCTGCTGCATTCCACCGGAAAGCTGGGAGGGCCTGAAATCTTTAAAACGCTCCAGGCCTACCAGCTTCAGGTAATCTTTTGCCGTCTTTGCCGCCTCACGCTTCTTCCACTTTTTCGCCAGCAGGCCCATCATGACATTTTTCTCCACACTCTTCCAGGGCAGGAGGCCATAATGCTGGAAAACGGTCACATACTCCGGGGAAGGCTTCTCTATTTCTTTCCCGTCAATGAGGATACTCCCTCTGTCCACACTTTCAAATCCTGCCAGGGCATTGAGAAGGGTTGTCTTTCCGCAGCCGCTGGGTCCCAGAAGGCAGGTAAACTCCCCTTTTTCCATGGACAGCGATACATGGTCCAGCGCCCGGAATTGTGTTTCCTCCTGCATATACTCCTTTGATACATCCTTCACTTCTATCAGGCTCATATCAGTTCCCGCCTCCTTGTGTAGTCTCAAATCCCCATATCTTTCCTGCCTGCTCCTCCCCATAGCGCATCAGTATATCCAAAACCAGCCCTAAAATACCGATCACCAGGATTGCCGCCATCAGAAGATCTGTTTCCAGACTGTTCCTGGCGTCCGATACCAGGTACCCCAGACCGGACTGCGCCCCGGCCATCTCCCCTGCAACCAGGAATATCCATGCAGTTCCCAATGCCAGATGGAGCCCTGATGCAATCTGGGGAAAGGATGCCGGAAAGATAATCCCAAAGAGGGTTTTTACCTTCCCTACCCCAAAGTTTCCGGCTATCTTCTTATATACGGGATCCAGTTTCCCCACCGCGCTGACCGTGGTGAGCAGAACCGGAAAAAACGCCGCCAGGAAGATAATCACTATAGCCGGCACATCCCCTGTCCCTGCCCACAGGATAATAAAGGGAAGCCAGGCCACCGGAGATATGGGGCGCAGTATCTGGATAACCGGATTCATATAGTTCCATACTCCGGGCAGCCAGCCAAGAGCCAGCCCCAGAAGGACTGCCAGAATGGAAGCAAAGGTATACCCAATAAGAAACCTGTACATACTGGCGCCCACATCCAGCAGAAGCTTTCCTGAAAGCGCCCGGTCCGCCAGTGCATGAAATACTTCCCCCGGGCCTGGGAAGAGGCTCTTAGGGAAGATGCCGGCCCATGCCAGAAGCTGCCAGCCGAGAAGCAATACGGCAAACGGAATCACATGCGTCCTTACTCTTTTCATTTTCTGCCTCCTGTTCCCTGCTCTCCCTGTGTCTTAACAAATGCTTCATAAGAAGGTGGGTTCTGGCTCAGGCCAAAAGCCCTCTCTTTTTCACATAAGGTATCATATGCTTGCCTGCTTACAGACAAGTCCTCAAAGGAAATCCAGGCAAGGGACTGCCGGGCGACTTCCTTTTCCTGGCCCAGATATTTCTCAGCAAGAGTCTCTGCTTCTTCATCCGTCATGCTGTCGCCTGCCTGCAGATACGTCCTTTCAAACCGCTCTGCTTCCTTTTCTTTCCCCTGCACCGACTCCTTATTCCATACAATCCCGCAGCATATGGAATCCTCCCACAGTTCTCTGGATGTGGCAAATACTCTGCCTATCCCGGCGCTTACCGCTTTGGCTCCAAATGGTTCCGCCACACAGTACCCGTCAATCTGTCCGCTCTGCAGCGCGGAGGGCATCTCCGCGGGCGCCATCTCAAGTATCTGCACATCCTCTGTGGACAGTCCGTTTTTCTGCAGCAATTCCTGAAGCAGGATATTGTGGGAAGACTGCTCATTTGGAATGGCAAAGGTTTTTCCGCGAAGCTGGTCTCCCTGGGTAATGTCAGGCCTGGTTATGACCACATTCCCGTCCCGGTGCCCAAGGGCAGCCAGTTCCAGGGGGATTCCCTGTTCCTTTGCCTTCATAGCAAGTTCAATCAGCACGGACGCGCCGTCTGCCCTGCCTGTATTCAGGGCGTCCATCAGTTCCCCCCAGCCGCCGTACCTCACCAGTTCCACTTTCACATCTCCATCGAAAAGTTCCTTTGTCTTAAACAGCGGAAGGGAATGGGTGATTGGAAGATACGCTATTTTCAAAGTCACCTGTTCTTTCCCTGAATCGGCATGTATCTGATCATATTTATAGTATAATGCGCTGCCAAGCAGTAAAACCACTGTCAGAAATGCAGCAAATGCTTTTATTCTCTTCATTCCGTCTCCTTTTTATGAATCCCAGCCCAGCGCTTTTCTTTTCTCTTTCAGGTCATTCACAATACGCTCCGCCAGGGCCATATGGTCAACATCCACAATCATTTCCGAACCCAAAAGTTCCTTTGTTCCATGTTCCAGGAACTTTGACACTTTTTCCGAACCCTGGGTGGGCGCATAGACGCTGTGGTAGGAATTCATGCCCAGAAGCCGGAAAGCCAGCGACGCACAGATGCCTTTTTCGTTGGACCACTCGGGGCTTACGAAAGCGTATGGCAGGTCTTTGATTGCATGGCCGCTTTTCGCCGCCACACCGGAAAACAGTGCGGAAGCCCGTGCATTGTCCAGGCATTCCCCCATCTGCCATACCGGGGGTACATCAGTAAGGAAGTTTCTCAGTCCCTCCCCCGTCTGTTCCAGGGCCTTTACCGAGCAGTATCCCAGCTTCATAAGCGGAAAGGACGCGCATCCGTTGGTCAGAATCAATACATTGTTCTTAAGCAGGACATCCGCCACTTCTGCCACGGCTTTTTCATAAATAATCCTGGGATTGCTGCATCCCACCAGATTTACAATACCGAGGATTCTTCCATCCTTCAGGGCTTCAGCAATCGTCTCCAGCCCGCCGAAATGTTCTGCGGCAAACTCAGCGGAAAACCCAATCTCCGCCTCCACTTCATATTTCGGGATGAACACGGGCACCTCCCGGCGTGCCTGAAAACTCTCTATGCCCCGCGTCACAATCTTCACAGCCAGGCCATGAATCTCCTCCAGATTGGAGTGGTGGTGGTCAAAGGCATAGTGCTCCGCTCCCGGCAGCCGCGCGGAATCGCTGGTGGTAACAACAGTTGTCTTAAAGCATTTCGCCACCTCCATAATAGAAGGGAACACATCCTGTACATCTGCCACCCACAGATCCAGTGCACCTGTTCCCAGCACCAGTTCCGAACCAACTGCATTGGAGAGGGGGATCACTCCTCCATAGCGGTACATGGCGGAAAGCCCGGAACAGCAGATCCCGTAGAACTGAATTCCATTTGCTCCGGCTGCTTTTGCCTTTTCCTGAAATGCTTCTGACTGCCCGGTGCGCACAATCTCGCTGACCAGCAGCGGGGAATGGCCGTGGACCGCTATGTTGACAAACCCTTTTTTCAGTGCTCCCAGGTTCATCTTCGACCTGCTTCTCTTAGGCAGCCCATACAGGCTGTCCATGGCGATGGAACTTCCCAGACAGCTGGTCCAGGCAAATGCCAGGCCTACCCTAAGGAACTGCTGCATGATATTCCTCCAGTCCCCGTCTGTTCCGGTGCTGGTCCTGTGCAGACCCTCAAATACCTCGTGGTATACACTGATTGGCAGGATATCCAACGCCGCCCATACCTCCTGTCTTTCCTTCGGTGCAAAGGACGTCAGTGTAAGGTGAGCACCCGGGACAGTCCGGGACAGATCTTCCAGTAAAATATCCGCCACTTCCGCCGCCAGCCTGTTTATGCTCTTTCCCTCTGTATCTATCCCATAGATATCACATACGGCCCGGATCTTCGCTTCCCCTTCTATGGGCAGGTCTAATGTCCCCTCCCCCGCTTTTTTCAGGGCAAGCATACTCTCCCGTCCCCTTGCCCCGTGGGCTGCTGCGCCTGCCGCTGCCGCCCGGAGCATATTCCTGGCAACGATTACATCTGCGTCCGCCCCGCAGACACCCCGGGGACATTTCTTTGTGATCTTGCAAGGACCCATATAGCAGTTTTTACAGCATACCCCGGCAATCCCAAAGGGGCACTGGGGCTGCTGGCTGTCGAACCGGTCAAATACGGTCTCCACTCCCATCTCCTGCAGATGGAGCAGCATTTCCCTCACAGCCGGATCCGGGGTCTGCTCCAGAACCTGCTGCTTGTCTGGAAATGTCTTCCGGTAGGCGTTCACGGCTTCCGTATAATCATGAAACCCGTCCATCCCGCCGTGGTGATGATGTGCGTGCCTCTCTGCAATAACTGTATGATTCTCCATGTATGTTCCTCCTTTAGTCTATTGGGTTGATAAAGACGATGCCGGATAGTTTTTTTAACTATCAATATGACAGGAAAAAACGGACACCCCTTTCCGGTATCCGCATCACTCGCAAACCTATGTAGGATATAACTCAGATCTTCCCATCAGGATCAGGAACCATATGGATACATGCAAAAAAAGGTTCTGTATCTTTACACATACAGCAGCACATAACACATATATATCTTTTTCCTGTAGTCCTATACTTCTGAATCATGATTTTCCCTCTTCCATTTCCTACTGTTTCTATATGTTTTGTAGTATATATTTATTGGAAGATTTTGTCAACATGTTTTTATGAAAATTTTTTCCCCTATATCGTGCCTAAACCAGTTTTCTCTTTCACAATTGCATATATCCTGTCACATATCTGCTGTAACTTCTGTACCTGACTGCCCAAAATACGCACTGCCACATCCGATTCAGCCGTAAGCGTGACACCGCCGGAAATTTCCTGCTGTTCCTCAATCAGCCTGCGGATTTTTCCGATACATCCGGATGCATCTTCGTGAAAGAACAGGAGATTAGCAAGGTAGGAATACCCTTCAAACATTCCCACATCTTCCATAGCATCCAGGTCTGGATAGAACCGGTTGTTTTCTCTGTATATCAGTTTCCCGTGCCGCCATGCCTCTACCAGAGATAAATAATGCCGGTAGTCAAACCGCTCGCCTCTTGCTGCCCGCCCACAGGATACAATTTCCTGGTAAAACAGGCTGCTGCTTAGATCCTCCAGCCAGATTTCAGTGTGCCCCCGAAAGGCAGACTCTGCAAAAGGGATCACAGGGAGGGGACGGTACAGCAGGACAGCGTTCTTCCCCACCCTCAGGCAGGTTTCCCTGCCGGCACTGCCATTTTTCATTTTGTGGATCTTCTCATGGGACTGAGATACGCATTCCATTGCCGCACAGGATTCCGTTTCCAGATAGATCTTCTGTCTGTCTCCCTCCAGAATGCCTGCAGACGCCATAAGGGGCATAACCCTAATGCCCCCGTCAGGAAGCTTAAACGGGGACATCACTTTAAAAGGCGCAGTAAATGACAGTTCCTTCAGATAGGTTCTTCCGCCGTTTTCTCCGGCTACGACCCGCAGTTTGGACACCTTTCCGTAGGCATTTTTGCTCTCTTCCATGACATCACCCGGCCCCTTCCAGCAGCACACACTGTTTGATCCATTGAACCACCCGGTCCACGCCTTCATCATCCCGTATATTGGTAAATAAAAACGGCTTATCCCCTCTCATTTTCTTAGAGTCCCGTTCCATAATATCCAGTCTTGCCCCCACCATAGGAGCCAGATCGATCTTGTTAATGACAAGGAGATCCGACCGGGTGATACCCGGGCCTCCCTTGCGGGGGATCTTATCTCCTTCCGCCACATCAATGACGAAGATCGTGGCATCGGCAAGCTCGGGACTGAAAGTGGCGGACAAGTTATCCCCTCCACTTTCAATAAAAATGATCTCAACATCAGGAAAGCGTTCTGTAATTTCGTCCACAGCCTCCAGGTTCATGGAGGCGTCCTCCCGTATAGCTGTATGAGGACATCCACCTGTTTCAACGCCGATAATCCTCTCCCTGGGCAGAATACTTTTCCTGCACAAAAACTCCGCGTCTTCTTTTGTATAGATATCATTCGTGATGACGCCGATGCTGTACTCTGCCGCCATCTTTCTGGCCAGAATCTCAATCAACGCGGTTTTGCCGGACCCCACAGGCCCGGCTACTCCTATTTTTACATATGACATAACTCCACTCCCTTTATATCTTCTGCTTTTGACTTTCCTTCATGACATATAAAGCCGTGAATACAGTCCTTCATGCTGCATACACCGTATCTCAAATCCCGGCGCAGCCGCTCCCAATTCCTCCGCTTCCATATTCTCCAGTCTCTCCATCACTTGCCCGAATACCCCATGGCACTCAAATAAAAGCTTTTGTCCGGCGGTTTGGCTTAAAGGGATGGTCTTTACACAGTTTGTCACCATGGCCGAAGCCTGGGAATACAGATAATGCTGCAATGCATCTTGGCAGGTAATCCCTGCGGCGGCACAAAAAACACCGTAAGCCACACAATGCGTCTTCGGACCGGACAGTTTCGTGTAATCCAGAAATACAGGCGTCTCATAATCAACGGAAAGCGCTTTTACCGTCTTGATAAAACGTGACCCCAATTTTTCGCCTGCCTGCCTCACTTCCCTGGCAGAACGGGAACAATGGATAATCTCCTCCAACTCCGCAATATTCTCCAGATTTTCCTTCCCCGCTTCCTCCCACGCCATACGGATGGCAAGCAACTCGTTGGGACACAGGCTGCAAAGGAGCATCTGCCTGATATAGACGGCGGCGGTCTGCTCACTGGTAACGATTCCCTTCTGAATATAGGTCTCCAAACCGTAGGAATGAGAATATCCCCCAATGGGAAAAAGTGCATCATTTATCTGCAGAAGCAGATACGCCTTTGCCTGTTCTGTCATTTCCAGCTCCTTTCCAAAGCCCCTGTAGTCTGATACTGCCTCAAAATCAATGGGTATGGCTGCTGACCGTTGACGAAACTGCCCGGTCAAAATCCAGTTTCCTTACCTCTTTTCTGGCCTGTACTCCGTGCAGCTTCTTCAAGAGCTGTAAGGTTGGCTCATTATACGGGGTGATAAACTGCAGCTCTTCCTCTCCTTTTATAAGGGCAGCATGTTTATTTCCAATCTCATAGCACACCTTGTAAGCCATTTCCCGGTGGGCTTTGTCTACGTCAATAACAATCACTTCACAGGCTGGAATCTGCACGGCAATCACTTCCTGCCCCTCCTGCCACAGGATATCCCCGTCCCGCAGGCCTTTTGTCAGGATCTCTGATCCCAGACGAATGCCTATCTTCCTCCCCTGCCGGGTGGTTTTCTGATGGATGCGCTTGAACGCTTCATGCCATTCGATCTCCACATAGTCCGCTGCCATTGCTTTAAATTTTTCCTCGTTTACACTACCCAAGACAGCCTCACACAAGATCATAGCGTTTTCCTCACTTTCACTGTAATTTTTCCTCTTCCTAAAACAGGGAATACAACTGGGTCAATGGAAGCCTGTCCGCCGGTTTAGAGGTGAGGCGCACTCCATCTGCTTTCACCTCATAAGTCTCCGGATCCACGGTAATCTCCGGGGTCGCATCATTATATACCATGCATTTCTTTGAAATATCCCGGGTGTGATGTACCGGAAGTATCATCTTCTGCAAGCCCAGTTTTTCCCGGATCCCGGCTTTTGCCGCCGCCTCTGACACAAAGGTGGCACAGGTACGGTACTTTGCTTTTCCATGTGCTCCGAACATGTGCTGATACATCACAGGTTCCGTGGTGGGGATAGAAGCATTGGCATCCCCCATCCTGGCAGCAAGGATCATGCCACCCTTTATGATAATCTCCGGCTTTACACCGAAAAATGCCGGGTTCCATATGACAAGGTCTGCCAGCTTGCCTGTCTCTACGGACCCCACATAATCAGAGATGCCGTGGGTGATCGCCGGGTTGATGGTATACTTGGCGATATACCGTTTGATCCGGCAGTTGTCATCCTCTGCTCTGTCCCCTTCTAATGGCCCCCGCTCTTCCTTCATCTTATGCGCGGTCTGCCAGGTCCGGGTGATCACCTCCCCGATCCTGCCCATAGCCTGGGAATCGGAGCTCATCATGCTAAACACTCCCATATCGTGCAGGACATCCTCCGCCGCAATAGTCTCAGGCCGGATTCTGGAGTCTGCAAAGGCAACATCCTCCGGTATATTCTTATCCAGATGATGGCAGACCATCAGCATATCCAGATGTTCATCCAGCGTATTTTCCGTAAATGGCATAGTAGGATTCGTAGAAGAGGGAAGTATGTTGTGTGCTGCTGCTGCCCGGATGATGTCCGGCGCATGGCCGCCTCCGGCTCCTTCCGTGTGGTAAGTGTGGATCGTCCTTCCGGCAATGGCCGCCAGGGTATCCTCCACACAGCCGCCTTCATTCAGTGTATCCGTATGGATGGCTACCTGCACATCATATTCGTCCGCCACGTTCAGACAGTGGTCAATGACCGCAGGAGTAGCTCCCCAGTCCTCATGAATCTTCAGTCCCATAGCTCCGGCCTCCACCTGTTCTGCCAGAGCAGCCCCGTCGGAGCAGTTGCCTTTTCCGAGGAAGCCTAAATTCATGGGGTATTCCTCCGCTGCCTCCAGCATCCGGGCCAGATTCCAGGGGCCGGGGGTACAGGTGGTGGCATTCGTCCCGTCTGCAGGGCCGGTACCGCCTCCGATCATGGTCGTGATCCCGGAGAACAGGGCACAGTCAATCTGCTGGGGGCAGATGAAATGGATATGGGAATCGATGCCTCCGGCAGTCACGATCATCCCCTCCGCCGCAAGGGCCTCCGTGGACGCGCCCACCGTCATTCCTTCTGTCACACCGTCCATGATATCCGGATTTCCTGCTTTTCCGATCCCCGCGATCCTGCCGTCCCGGATTCCGATATCCGCCTTATAGATTCCGGTGTAATCTATGACCACGGCATTGGTAAGCACCAGGTCTAAATCCCCGTCTGCCCTCGTTGTCTTCACGGACTGCCCCATGCCGTCCCGGATGGTCTTTCCGCCTCCGAATTTAATCTCATCCCCATAGGTGGTATAGTCTTTCTCAACACGTGCAAGCAGACAGGTGTCTGCAAGGCGCACCCGGTCGCCCGTTGTGGGGCCATACATCATACTGTACTCCCTGCCGCTGATACGATAGCTCATCCTCTCACCTCCTCATCCTGAAGCATGGATTTTCCGGCCGCCCGCTCCATCGCCTGTTCCAGCCCTTTGGAGTCCGTCCTTCCCTGTGTTAAGTCATTGCAGCCGTAGACAGTCTTCCTGCCGCCGAGCTCAACCAGATTAACGCATTTCTCCTCTCCCGGTTCAAACCGTACCGAGGTTCCGGAAGGGATATCCAGACGGTATCCAAATGCCTCCGGCCGGTCAAACACCAGCAGACGGTTCACCTCGAAAAAGTGAAAATGGGAGCCAACCTGAATTGGTCGGTCCCCCGTATTGGCAACCGGTATCTGTTTCGTCTTCCTCCCCTGATTCAATATAATGTCCTTGTCCTGGGGCATGATTTCTCCCGGCTGCAAAGAATGACACGGAGCACTTTCATACCCCTCTTTGGGCTGTATGGGATCGTGGACTGTCACCAGCTTGGTCCCATCCGGAAAAGTTGCTTCTACCTGGACGGAACCAAGTACCGGACTCACGCCGTCCATCACATCCGCTTCTGTCAGAAGCTGCCGTCCCAGTTCCATCAGCTCCACTACAGACTTTCCGTCCCTTGCCATTTCCAGAAGCCGGGAGCTTATATAAGCCACCGCTTCTGTATAATTAAGTTTCAATCCTCTGTCTTTTCTCTGTGCTGCCAGCTCTCCGGCCATATGCAGCATCAGTTTTTCCTGTTCCTTTGGTGTCAGTTTCATCTCCGGTCCTCCCCCTTAAAGTGACATAGTAGCCTGCAGGCGGTCCTGGTCTAAACGTTCCGGCTCCCCATCCATGATGATTCTGCCGTTCTCCATGACATAACAGTAATCTGCGATATCCAGGACAAATTCCAGATACTGTTCTACGATCAGCACGGCCATCTTTGACTTCAGTTCTGTGATAACCCGCCCGATTTCCTGAATTACAGAAGGCTGTATCCCCTCGGTGGGTTCGTCCAGGATCAGGATCTTAGGTCCGGATACTACCGCGCGGGCAATTGCAAGCTGCTGCTGTTGTCCGCCGGACAGATCCCCGCCTTTGCGGTGCAGAAACTCCTGCAATATGGGAAAGGTTTCAAAAATAAAATCCGGAATTACGCCCTTCCCATTTCCGGCTTCCAGACCCAGGAGGATGTTTTCTTCCACGGTGAGCTGCGGAAATATCTCCCTTCCCTGCGGCACATAGCCGATTCCACGCTTCGCCCGCTCATATACGGGTAGCTTCTGCAGCTCACGCCCGTCTAAACTAATCTTCCCCTGCGGCGTCTTCACCAGTCCCATAACCGCCCTCAGTGTAGTCGTTTTGCCGGCTCCGTTCCGCCCGACTAGAGAAGTAATTCGCCCCTTCGGCGCTTCTAAATCCACATGGCGCAGGACCATCCCCTCTCCGTAGGTTGCGTATAGCCCTTCTAGTTGAAACATTCTCCTGCCTCCTCTCAGCCTCTTCCTAAATAAACGTCAATGACCTGCTGGTTCTGCTGTACCGTCTCCATCGTGCCCTCGTCCAGCACTGTCCCCTCATGGAAGACGGTCACGGTATCCGAGACATCCTTAGCAAACTGCATGTCATGCTCCACCACTATGATGGAACACTCCTTCTTAATATTCTTCAGCATCTCAGCTGTTTTTTCTGTTTCCCTTCGTCCCATGCCCGCAACAGGCTCATCCAGCAGCATGAGCTTTGGTCTTGCCGCCATAAGCATCCCGATCTCCAGCCATTGCTTTTCCCCGTGGGAAAGACTTGACGGGTATTGAAAACGTTTATCCTTGAGTCCGATGAACTCCAGAATATGATTCATGTATTCCCTTTTTTCCTTTGACAGCTTTAAGAATGTGGTAGAATAAATGGAATGTTTTCTGGCAACAGCCAGTTCCATGTTCTCATCAATGGTAATCCCCCCAAAGACACTGGGAGCCTGGAATTTCCTTCCGATTCCCAGATCTGAGATCGCATACTCTTTCATTCTCGTCACATCCCGATCCCCGGCATCCCCGTGAAACACGATCTTCCCGTCTGATACCTTATTCTTGCCGCAGATCGCGTCCAGGATCGTCGTCTTTCCCGCGCCGTTAGGGCCGATAAAGAATCGGATCTCGTTTTTCCCGATGGATGTAGATACGTCTTTGATCGCTTTAAAATCACCAAACTGTATGCTGACATCCTCAATATCCAGAACAGGTGTAACTCCTGTATCCATTCTCTCCATGAGCTGTTCCATCTTAAATCCCTCCATTCTGACTCTTTTATTTGCTCCTTACAGCAGTCTTATCCGGAATCTTCTCTTCTGCGGAGGAGGTCTCCTCCCTGTGCAGCCTTAACTTTGCCCGTATCTTACCCGGGATCTCCTTCAGGGATATCACGCCTCCCGGAAGCCAGAGGATCACCACTACAAACAGGACTCCGATGAAGTAGGACCAAAGCTCCGGAAAATTTTCACTGGCTGTTGTCTTCAGGCTGTTTACCGCCAGAGCCCCCAAAACAGGGCCGATGAGGGTCCCCTTGCCGCCGATAGCTACCCAGATGATCATCTCCACAGAGGGGACTACTCCCACCTCCGCCGGAGATATGATTCCCACCTGCCCTACGTAAAGGGCTCCGGCGATTCCTGCCATAAAAGCCGACAAGGCATAGACAAACACCTTATAGTTTGCTGTATTATATCCGGCAAAACCCGCCCGGTTCTCTCCGTCGCGGATAGCGATCAATACTTTTCCCACCCGTCTGCCCGTCAGGAACCGGCACAGGGCAAAAAGCAGCACCAGTACAAGCAGGGTCACATAAAACATAACGATTTTCGTCACAGGTGCATGGATATCCTGCCCGAATATGGTCTTAAAGTCAGTAAGCCCGTTAGAACCCCCGGTAAATGCCTGGCTTCCGATCAGCAGGGTGCCCATAATCATTGCCATCGCCTGAGAAAGGATGGAGAAATACACGCCGCGGATCTTGTTCGTAAAGGTCAGATATCCGATAATCACCGCCAGAAGTACCGGTACCGCCACTGCCATCGCCACTGCAAATACGGGATTCCCGAAAGGTACCCAAGCCGCAGGCAGGCGGTCAAGCCCGCTCCAGGACATAAAATCCGGCAGGTTTCCCCCGGCCGCCTCTAATTTCAGGTACATGGCCATACAGTAAGCTCCCAGTCCGAAATAAACCCCATGTCCCAGACTCAGGATGCCGGTATAGCCCCAGATCATATCCAGCCCCAGGGCAATGATGGCAAAGCACATATATTTCCCAAAGAGGCTGACACGGAACATGGGCATATAGAAAGGCAGGGCTGCCAGCAGCAGAAAGATGACCGCTGCCAGGATCGTCGTCCCCTTGATTTTTTTCATTGTCTTCATATTCACACTCCTTTTTTACAAATCAGTCCTCAAGCGCCCTGTTTTTCACTGCGAAAATTCCCTTTGGCCGAAACTGGAGAAGCAGAATGACACATAAGAAGATAAGCACCTTGCCTATGGAGGCTGTGGTGAAGAATTCAAAGGCTGTGCCTCCGATCCCGATAAATCCGGCTCCGAAGACAGAACCCAGCAGACTTCCTGCCCCGCCTACCACAACGGTCATAAAGGTATCTACGATGTAATTCGTGCCAAGTGTAGGGCCTATGGCACCGATCCAGGTGAGGGCACACCCCGCAAGTCCGGCCAGCCCGGATCCGATGGCAAAGGTCGCCGAGTCAATCCGTCCGGTGTTGACACCTAATGCCGCTGCCATATCCCGGTTCTGCATGACTGCCCGGATGTTCCTTCCCTGTCTGGTCCGGTACATCAGCCAATACACGCCGAAAAGGCAGAATACGGCAAGGATAAGGATAAAGATCCTCTTATAGGGAAGAGACAGCATGCCGTGAATCCTTAGACTTTTCTCCAAAAACGACGGTGCCTTCACTCCCACATTTGGGGAGCCGAAAATACTTCTGGCTGCCTGCTGGAGAATCAGGCTGATTCCCCAGGTGACCAGCAGGCTGTCCGCCGCCCTCCCATAAAGCCTGCGGATCACCAGACGCTCCAGGATAAATCCCAGAACTGCTGCCACCAGAAAGGACAACAGGATTGCCACAATGCAGTATGCATCAAATACACCGGCCGGCAGATACTCAATGAACAATTTCTGTACTATGTATGCCGTATAGGCTCCAACCATAAGGAATTCCCCGTGGGCCATATTTATAACGCCCATCAGTCCAAAGGTTACTGCGAGGCCAAGGGCGGCCATCAGAAGGATGGAGCTGACACTTATACCATTGAACAACTGCATCAGGAATAATTCCATACCAGATACCTCCTCTCAATTTTCTCTTTCCAATTACTGGACGTTGGATAAGCCCTTGGCCCACTCATAGCTTTCCAGATACGGGTCTGGCTTCACCGGACCATCTGTGCTCCATACCTCATCAATCAGTCCTTCTCCATTCACCATTCCGATTCTCACCGGTTTATACATATGCTGGTTCTCTCCGTCTATGGTTATGGTGCCTTCCGGAGCCTTGAATTCAATTCCGCCTGCGGCTTCCCGTACCTGATCCACATCCGTTGTACCCGCCTTTTCTACTGCTGCTGCCCACAGGTAAACGGCATCATAACCTGCCTCAATGGGATCGTCCGTCACCCGCTCCTCTCCATATTCTGTTTTATAGGCTTCCACGAATTTTTTATTCTCCGGGGTATCCGTCGTCTGATAATAATTCCAGGCTACCAGATGTCCTTCCAGGTAAGATGCGCCGATGCCTGCGGCCTCCTCCTCCGCAATGGAAACAGACAGGGTCTGGATCTCATCCGGGGTAAGCCCCGCATCTTTATACTGTTTGAAAAATGCCACATTGGAATCTCCATTTAGTGTATTAAATACGAAATCCGGCTTTACATCCTGGATCTTGCTGATGATGGTGGTATAGTCCGTATGTCCCATGGGTGTATATTCCTCGCCAACTACCTCCATTCCCAGATCTTCTGCCTGCTTCTTCACAATGGAATTGGCAGTACGTGGAAATACATAATCAGAACCCAAAAGGAACACCTTTTTTCCGTAATTCTCATTCATATATTCAATCGCAGGTACGATCTGCTGATTAGGCGCCGCTCCTACATAGAAAATGTTTTTGGAAGCCTCCATCCCTTCATACTGGACCGGATACCAGAGCAGTCCGTTGTTGCTTTCAAAAGTTGGCAGGACTGCCTTGCGGCTGGCTGAAGTCCAGCAGCCAAATACCGTGGCAACCTTGTCATTGAGGAGCAGCTTCTCTGCTTTCTCCTTAAATGTGGCATTATCCGATGCACCGTCCTCCACAACCGGCTCGAGCTGCTTTCCTAAGACCCCGCCGGCTGCGTTGATCTCCTTGATTGCCAGCAGCTCCGCATCTCTGACAGAGGTCTCACTGATGGCCATCGTCCCGCTCAGGGAATGCAGGATACCTACCTTAATGGAATCTTTGGAATCCTCCTCGCTGCCGCTTGCCGTCTCTGTCTTATTTGTTTCCTTGTCTGTAATCTCTGTCATAGCACCGCCGCTGCAGCCTGCCAGGGATGCTGCCAGCACTGCAGATAATACAATGGCTCCAAATGTACGTTTTTTCATAATGTCATCCTCCTCAAATAAGTTGAAAAACCTGACTGTCTTGTCCTCAGGATGGTTTCCCCTCTGTATCTATACAAAAAGGAAAGCCGCCATTTCCCACAATGGGATATGACAGCTTTGTCCACCGGTTTTTCTAATTGAATATATAATAATCATAATGGATATGGAAAAAATAATAAACCATAGTAATCCGGTTTTATACCCAAGAATTCCGTTTTTATCCTGTTTTACTGTTCCGGTACGTGGTTGGTGTAACTCCCGTATAGCTTTTAAATAACCCGGTAAAATAGTCCACGGTGGTATATCCCAGCTCTCTGCTTATTTCGTAAACTTTCTTCGTGGTCCCTGTCAGCATCGCCTTTGCCTGTTCCATTTTGAGGCGTGTGCAATACTCGGAAATGGTGATTCCGACTATGCTTCGGAACCGTTTCCCCATATAATCCTTACTGAGCTCCATCTGCTCTGACAGGTAATCCAACAGCCGGGGACGGCATATGTTATGTTTTAGAATGGTCACCATCTTCTGTACCACCGGATCCGGTTCCCTTAGCTGATACCGGTTCACGATATTCAAATATTCCTGTAATACCCTGCTGGTGTCCTCTGGTATATTTTCCCCGATGTAGATGTCCACACCGCCCATTAGCTCCAGCCAGGGCGCCCGCTTTACCAGTTTTGCGTAAACCCCCTGCAGGACGGCCGCTGCTTCTTGCCGGTCCATAAGCGGATTATCCGGGAACACAGCCTGCAGCTGTCCGGTTAAATACCCGGCCATTTGCTGCGCAGTATGGTTCTGGTGCATCAGACGGTCATAGATTTCATCCTCCAGCGTATTCCCACCCAGGAAACGCCCGGCCAGTTCCAGGGCCTCTTCCAGTTTTTCTTCGCTAAAGGGTTTTTCTATGTATTCCACAGCCCCCAGACGCATCCCCTCCTTTGCATACGCAAAGTCGTGATAGGTGCTGGCCAGGATAACTATGGTCCGGTATCCCAATTCCCGGACTCTGCGGCACAACTCCAGCCCGTCCATGACAGGCATACGAATATCCGTGATCAAAAGGTCATAATGAGCAGCTGCCAGTTTATCCAGCGCCTCCCTTCCGTTGGCGGCAGTCCCGGCGATCCGGTACTGCCCCTGTCTCCAGAGTTTATACCGGGATATCAGGAACAGGATATCCTCATCGTCTTCCACAAACAGAATTTGATACATGGCCATTCCCCCTATCACTCATCCAAAAGCTCCAGTGCATTCTGATAATCGTATCGATTCAGAGCCGTCTCCACTGCTTCGGTTTTCCTCCATCCCAGATAAGCGGCAAAAGCAGGACGGTTCTCTTTCCATTGTTCCAGGGCTTTAAATTCTCCCCTGGCTGCGAGCTGTCTCCATTTTTTTATCTGCTCGGCCGTATCTTTTTCTGCATATATTTGTTTAACAGTACCGTACTCTCCCTGCATCTTCTGATCAATCTGTTTCCATGCCGCAAATTTTCTCTCCATCTCCCGGGCCATATTTATCAGTCCCTGTGTTCCGGAATTTTTCAGGCGGTCTTCCATGGTACAGCACGCTGCATGGATATCTTCCGCCCCCACGGCTGCCGATGCTCCTTTCAGCTTATGGAGCAGCTCCGCAGCCTCTTTCGATTTTCCCTCTTCAATATCATCTGCAAGGGTATGGAAATCCTCCGCATGTTCCAGACAGTAGATGTGGAGCAGTTCTTGCCTTACTTTCTCTGTCTCTTCCTCTGTTGTCTTTTCCAAATCCACAAATTTACCGGCTGCCTCCTTTAGTGCATCAAGGGTTATCGGCTTCACCAGTATGTCATCCATCCCGGCTTTTTTCACTTTCTCCCTTACCATTTCCTCTCCATCTGCGGTCAGGGCAATGATGTGGGTATGAATCCCTTTCCCCTTCTCACAGGCACGTATCTTTTCTGCCGCCTCATAGCCGTCCATAACAGGCATACGCAGGTCCATAAGGATCAAATCATAGGTTCCCTTTTTATATAACGCTACTGCTTCTTCTCCATGGGAAGCCGCCACCACAGACAGCCCCAAAGAATACAGCAGCCGGGTCTGCATAGTCTGATTCACCTGATTGTCCTCCACCAGGAGGACATGTCTGCCTGCCGGGACAGGAACGGCTCCCTTTCTCCCGCCTGTCCCTTCTTGTAAGGGCAGTTCTGCGGTAAAGGTACTGCCCGTCCCTGTACTGTCCGCTCTGACCCTGCCGCCCATCAGGCCTGCCAGGCTGCGGCTTATGGGAAGCCCCAGCCCGGTTCCCCCATACTGCCCGGTCCCTGCATCACCTGCCTGTTCAAAAGGTTCAAAAATCCGTTCCAAATCCCTGGATCGGATCCCGGGTCCGGTGTCCTTCACAACCAGATACAGGCTCCCCTCTTTGGTATCATCCGGCTTCCTTTTCCAGGACAGCGTGACTTCGACACTGCCTTTCTCTGTAAACTTGACTGCATTGGAAACCAGATTGGCGGCAATTTGACGAACCTTACCCTCGTCCCCTATGAGGACAGGCGGGATATTTCCTTCTGTCCGGAGCATAAATTCCAGTTTCTTCTCTGCTGCCAGATGCCCAAAGCCGTGCTCCAGATATAGCAGAAGACTTTCTGACGGCCACTCTTTGCAAATAAGCCTCTGCCCGGTATTTTTCAGCCTGGCATAATCCAAAAGATGGCTTACCATTTCCATAAGATGCCGGGAGGCATACTTCATACAGGACACATACTCCTTCTGTGCCCGGTCAAGCCTGGTCTGCTCCAGTAGAGTTTCGTATCCAATCACGGAGTTTAAAGGTGTCCGGATTTCATGGCTCACTGACGCAAGAAAGTCATCTTTTGCCTTCAGCGCCTGATTGACGGACTCCCCAAGTTTGTGGATTTCCCGAATCCCGAATGGTACCAGAGGCTCCCTGTTTTTTTCGCCCAGGCAGCTATGGTAGCGCATGACCGGACGGATCACAAGCCGATAATAGGACAGTATCATGAGCAGGAATACCACAACAGCTGCGGCTTGTAGAGACCATTGCAGTGTTAATGCCCGGGAAACACCTTTATCTGCCCGCTCCAAATCCCCATCCAATTCCTCTTCCGCCTGTCCCAGAAATTGTCTGGTGTACTGTCCGATCACTTCCTTCTCAGATAGATATTCTTTCCCGAACAAAAGCTCTACTGCAGCCATATGTCTCTCCTCAGGACTCATAGATTTTTCAACGGTATTCAGTATGTATCCTTCCACCTCCGGAGACAGTGCGGTCTCTGTTAAGGCAGAGGCATCTGACGCAAGGCACATCGCACGGGTTTCTAAATAAATCAGCAAGTCTGAATAATTTTTTGCAGATCTCAATAGCCGGACTCGCTCTTCTGATATCCCCACCCTTTCCAGCTTCACAAAAGCTTCTTCCCTGCGCTTCCCGGTATGGACCTCCTCCCAATACCCCTTAAGACAATCCGGATTCCCGGTAATTACGTAATTTCTCGCCTGCTCAGACAAATAATCAGCAGCCGCTTCCAGATCATCGCACAGCTCCCCGCACAAAAGGCGCCGCTCCTGGATATCCTGCTGTACGGATGCCGCCTTCTTCAGATTCCAGGTCCCTACGGCCATGAAAAAGGCCATGAAAACCATCAGCGGCACCCATATACAATTCAGTTTTTTCTGGCTTATCTTGTACGCCTTCATTTTCCATCCACCCTTTTTCTTGAATAATGAATTATCGTGTAGTAAAATAAAGCCCAAATACAACCGTTTTTTATTCCCAGCATCCAAAGGAGGTCTTTTACATGAAACAGCCCGCTGTCATACTGATTGTCGATGATTCCCCGGAACAGATCCACATAACCGGCTCCATTTTGGCAGAGCACGGCTATGAGGTGCTGGTCGCTTCCAGCGGGAAAGCTGCCCTCTCCTTATTGGAGCGGGAACTGCCGGATCTTATCCTCCTGGACATCCATATGAACGATATAGACGGGTTCTCCCTCTGCCAAAAAATTCGCTCCAATCCCTGCTTTCAGGATACTGCGGTAATCTTCATGACCATTTCCCAGGACCGGAAAAGCCTGGAAAGAGGATTCGCCCTGGGCGCCCAGGACTATATCATAAAACCCTGCCACAAATCTGAGCTGTTAGCCCGCGTGGGCGCCCATGTTCGCATTGTCACACAATCCAAAGAATTAAAATCTGCTTATAGAGAGCTGGACCAGTTCTGCCACACCGTATCCCACGACTTAAAATCTCCGCTTCAGGTCATGAGACAGCTCACTCAGCTCCTCCAGGAAGAGTTAATACCTGCAGGGGCCCCCTCCACAGAAGACACACAGATAATTTTAAAGAGACTGGAACACAAGTGCGAGACAACAGAGGCCATGATCAGCCGCCTGCTGGAATTTTCCGAAATGGTCACACTCCCCTGCTGCCCGGAACCCATTGATACAGCGGCTCTCATTCAAAATATCTTTGCTGAACTTACCGCTCTGGAACCGGACCGCCACATCACGCTGGAGCTGGGCACACAGCCCTTACCGCAGCTGTCCGGCGACCCCACGCTTTTTACCTTGTTATTTCAAAACATCCTGGGGAATGCCATCAAGTTCACCCGCACCCGGGATGACGCGCGGATTTGTGTCACTGCCTCCTGTCAGGCTGATGTGCTGCTTATAAAAATACACGATAATGGCGCAGGCTTTGATATGGCAGCCTCCGGTAAGCTGTTTCATATTTTTGAGCGTCTTCATAGGGCGGAAGAATTTGAGGGAAGCGGTGTGGGGCTGGTGATCGTAAAGCGTATTATGGAACGGCATGGCGGCTCAGTTTCCATTGAATCAAAGTTAAATTGCGGAACCACTGTTTCCCTTTTTTTCCAGACTTCCCGATAAGAACTAACACAATTCATTCTACAAAAAAAGAGACTCAAGGAATCATCCTCAAGCCCCTTTGCTTTCTTCTATCCAGTACTTGGCTAATTATTATAGCAAATATCAGTCCTCCTTAGACCATTCCGTACAGTCTGATTGGATCTCGCACAACGTAGTCAAACATATAGAGCCCTATTTCCCAAAAAAGGCATAAACTAAATGTTTAAGCCTTTATATATACTGCCGGTGACCGGACTTGAACCGGTACGGGATTGCTCCCGAAGGATTTTAAGTCCTTTGCGTCTGCCTATTCCGCCACACCGGCATATATGAAACACCCTGGAAACACCCTGGAATTTGGAAGGATGTTTTGGAGGGATGTAAACATATCTGCCCCATATGAAATTATAAAATCTTTAATTTTATGCGTTTCTACGCCTGAAATGTGGAACTGACCTATTGGATTTTAAGTCCTGTGCGTCTGCCAGTTCCGCCACTGCGGCAGTGGATAAACAATCCAGTGGATGGAGAAGGATTCGAACCTTCGAAGGCGTTGCCAACAGATTTACAGTCTGCCCCCTTTGGCCACTCGGGAATCCATCCATACATTGGTTTTCCAAAGAAAACCAATGGTTATTGCTTCTGACAAGATCCGATTTTACCACAATCCATTTGAGAATGCAAGTACTTTTCCTCTGTTTTCCCGAGGAATTCAGCTTTTATTTGACGGTATTTTCCGGAGTACAACCGCGGATACCGGAGGCAGTTCTATCTCAAGCAAACCGTTCTTGCTCTGGTACACAGTTTTGTCAAAGGTATACCCCTCTGAGGTGGTAAGAGCCATCCGCTCGTAGATATCCACACCGGATCTGTCAGCCCCCAGCTGCCATACGGGAATGGTGAGGAAGGCTGATTCCTGCCTGTTATTGACACTGATTACCATCTTGTAATGCCTGGTAAATCTTCCGTAGGTAAGTCTCTGATAATCGTTATGAAGATATTTTAAGGAGCCGTGCAGCAGAGACTCACTGCCTTTGTGTATCTGAATCATACCTTTATAGAATTCCAGCAGCTCCATATCTTCTCGTCCCCAGGGGTACGTTCTTCTGTTGTCCGGATCTGTAAATCCACAGAGTCCCACCTCATCACCGTAGTAGATCGTGGGCGCCCCTGGCCAGGTCATCTGCATGACAATCGCCTCTCTGAATACAGCCTTGCTTACCCCCTCCTCCGCTGCCCGGGGACCCAGCTGCGCAACTCTTCCCACTTTTTTGTTGGTCCGGGTAAGAAACCTGGAGTGATCATGATTGGATAATTCATTCATTGCCACCTCCAGGGTGGGCTCTGTCATTCTGGATAAATGGTATGTCATGGCATTCTTAAACGCGTCGCTGTTACCATAAAGGCCTCCGTTATACTCATCGCTGTGCTTCTCCATCCCTGTCAAAAACCAGGTAATGGGTTCCATGAAGGCGTCATAATTCATGATGGTATCCCACTCATCTCCTCGAAGCCACTCTCTTGCCTCCCCGTAATGCTCCGCCAGAATAATAGCGTCGGGATTGGCTTCCTTCACATTTTTTCGGAAGTCCTTCCAGAATCTGTGGTTGTATTCGTTGCTGTGTCCCAGATCCGCTGCAACATCCAGCCGCCAGCCGTCCACATTATAAGGAGGGGATACCCATTTCCTGGCAACCTCCATAATGTATTCATAAAGCTTACCCGATTGCTCATAATTCAGTTTCGGGAGGGTATCGTGCCCCCACCAGCCGTCATAAGAGTCATTGTAAGGCCATGCATTTTCATTGTAAAAATGGAAAAAGCTTCTGTATGGGCTGAATGCATCCACATAGGCCCCCTTTTCATAGCCTTCCGCGTACTCGTAGATCCGTTCTCTGTCCAGCCATTTATTGAAGGATCCGCAGTGATTGAAGACCCCGTCCAAGATAATGCGCATTCCTCTCCGGTGCACTTCCTCCACAAACTCCGCAAAAAACTGGTTGCTGGCCTCCAGGTTTTTTTTGTCTGTGACCCTTTTGATATATTTGCCAGCATGGGCATTAGCCCGATCCCAGTCTGCCAGCAGTTCGCCTCCGTCTTCCACAATTTTTCCATAGTGCGGATCGATATAGTCATAGTCCTGACAATCGTACTTATGATTAGACGGGGAGACAAATATGGGATTCAGATACAGGACATCCACCCCCAGTTCCTGGAGGTAATCCAGTTTATCCCAAATACCCTGAATGTCCCCGCCGTAAAACCTGTGAATGTCCATGGGCTGTGGCGTTTCGTACCAGTCCAGTACCTTCTGGCTTTTGGCACCGATGTAGAAGTACTCTCCCGTCTCCACATCATTGGAAGGATCCCCGTTGCAGAAGCGATCCACATAGATTTGATACATCACCGCCCCTTTTGCCCACTGTGGAGTATGAAAACCCGGGACAATGGAAAACTGGGTGTAAATGGGCTGTTCCTTTGCCAATCCCTGCTCTCCGAAATAGCAGCGGATCCTGCCTGAGGTTATTTCAAAATAATAGTAGACCGGATCTTCCTCTACCTGTATCTTTGTCTCATAAAAATCAAACCCGCACTCTGTATACGCATAGTCCATAAGTGTTTTCTCTTCCCCCCGGACAATGTAGACTCCATCCACATTATTCTCCAGGGTTCTGAAGCGGATCGTTACCGTATCCCCCGGATCCGGCTCATAGGGTTCTCTGTAGTTCTGTGTTCTGTCGCTATATAAAGCAGCCTTGTTAAACATCGGCCGCATATTTGATACATACTGCTGAATCTTACGAACTTCCTGATAATTTCCATGTTGCATCATATTCCGTCCCCTTTATTCAATGATGGAAATGCCTCTTTTTATTTTATACGCTGACATCCTCCAATACAACTATTTTTAAACGTAAAAAAGACAGCTACCGAACGCTGTCTTTTTTGGAGAAGGTATTTCTTCTTATGGGGTGTAGCAAAAACTATATAATGTATTGGGGGGTTTTTACAGTTATTATTATAGCAAGTGGCAAGGGAAAAGTGTGCACAATCTTCACTGATATTTCAGTTCATTTTTGGGCGTTTTTTCTGCAGCCCCATTTCCCTCTTCCGCCTCCTGCCAAAAAATTATACAAAAACCCTTTTCTATCGGTAAAAAACCTTCTAAGCCATAGCCTTCTCTTCAAACAGCGCTTCAAACTCTTCTCTTCCGATTTTTTCTTTTTCCAATAATAAATCCACGCATTTATGAAGAACATCCTCATGACTCTGAATTAATGTTTTTGCTTTCTCGTAAGCTTCATCAATAATACGCTTCACTTCGCTATCAATAGTAGTAGCTACATTTTCTCCGTAGCCTCTGGTATGGGCCAGATCTCTGCCGATAAAGACTTCTTCATCGTCTTCCCCATAATTGATAAGTCCCACTTTTTCGGACATACCGTACTTGGTTACCATAGCCCGCGCCAGTTTTGTTGCCTGTTTAATATCCTGGGAAGCCCCTGTAGTCACATCCTTAAATACCAGCTCCTCTGCCACACGTCCTCCCAGATCTACAACAATATGCTGCAGCATCTGATTCTTGGTGTTAAACATCTCATCCTTTTCCGGAAGAGGCATCGTATATCCTGCCGCCCCCATTCCTGTGGGAATGATTGAGATGGTATGGACAGGCCCCACATCAGGCAGAAGGTGGAACAATATAGCATGCCCAGCCTCGTGGTATGCTGTAATCCGCTTCTCTTTTTCAGAAATAATCCGGCTCTTCTTTTCAGATCCGATTCCTACCTTTACAAAAGATTCTTTCAGATCCGCCTGCACAATGTAGGCACGTTCCTTTTTTGCCGCCAAAATAGCCGCTTCATTTATCAGGTTTTCCAGATCTGCTCCGGTAAACCCTGCCGTGGTCTGTGCAATCTCTTTCAGATTTACATCGTCTCCCAGAGGCTTTCCTTTGGCGTGGACATGAAGAATCTCTTCTCTGCCTTTTATATCCGGTTTTCCCACTCCAACCTTCCGGTCAAATCGTCCCGGCCTCAAGATGGCGGGATCCAGAATATCCACACGGTTTGTGGCTGACATTACAATAATTCCCTCATTCACCCCAAAGCCGTCCATTTCCACAAGCAGCTGATTGAGCGTCTGTTCTCTCTCGTCATGGCCGCCGCCCATTCCTGTTCCCCTGCGTCTGGCCACTGCATCAATCTCATCTATAAAAATAATACATGGGGCATTCTTCTTTCCTTCCTCGAATAAATCTCTCACACGGGAAGCGCCCACACCCACAAACATCTCTACAAAGTCAGATCCCGAGATACTGAAAAACGGAACTCCCGCCTCTCCCGCTACTGCCTTTGCAAGGAGTGTCTTGCCTGTACCCGGAGGTCCAACCAGAAGAACCCCTTTTGGAATCCTTGCACCTACTTTAGTATACTTCTGTGGATTCTTAAGGAAATCTACGATCTCGACTAAGTCCTCTTTTTCTTCCTGAAGTCCTGCCACGTTGGCAAAGGTAACTCTTTTCTCTGCATCCACGGACATCTTGGCACGGCTTTTACCAAAGTTCATCATTTTGGCGTTGCTGCCGCCCCCTGACATCTGTCGGTTCATCATCATAATCATAAAGATTACCAGACCTCCGGTCAGCAGCAGGGGCAGAATAGATGACATGAACACATTATCTCCCGGAACATCGTACAGGGTCGGCACAATATAGGACCCTTCCAGATATTCCTCTACCTTTACCACGTCGCTTACATAAAATTGTCTCTGTTCTCCTCCCTTTAATTCCAGCACTACCTGTCCTGTGGGCACTGCATTGTTGGGATGAATGGCTACTTTTGTTACATTTTGGCTGTCTACATCTTTCACAAAATCCTGATACGTATATGAATTATTTGTTGTCACCTGATTGGTAATGAACCACCAGGCCCCGATAATCAGAACTCCAAGGACCAGATAGAATCCTAACCCTCTTGTTTGCTTATTCACTTCCTGCTCTCCTTTTCCCTAAAGTTCTACCACACCTATATATGGAAGATTTCTGTATTTTTGTGCATAATCCAGGCCGTATCCAACAACGAACTCGTCCGGGATATTGAAACACACATAATCCACCTGCACGTCCCGCACTCTGCGCTCCGGCTTATCCAGGAGTGTACAGAGCTTCAGGCTTTTTGGTCCTCTCTGGCGCAGAACCTCCATCAGATAGCTCAGCGTTCTTCCGGAGTCAATAATGTCCTCCACAATTAATACATCCTTGCCCTCCAGCGGCTCATCGAGATCTTTTACAATTCTCACAACCCCGCTGGATTTCGTGTCGTCACCGTAGCTGGACACAGACATAAAGTCCAGGCTGACCGGTATTTTGAGCCTCTTTGCCAGTTCACAGGTGAAAAATACGCCGCCTTTCAGCACGCAGATTAAATGCACGCTTCTGCCCTCATAGTCCCTGCTGATCTGCTCCCCGATCTCCCGTATCCTTTTCTCTACTTCCTCCTCGCTGAGCAGCACATGAACCTTTTCACTCATGTTGATTTCCTCCTTCTACCCGTACTTCTAAAACCGTTTTTGTCTCTTGGGTAACTTTATAGTATTCACTGATCCGGTAACCCACAACCCACAGAATATGTGAGCCGTCCGCAAGCAGAAGAAGCTCCTCTCTTTCTCTGCGGGGCACCTTGCAGTCAATCAGGTAATCCTTTATTTTTTTCCTTCCGCCGGAGGCATTGATCACGAGATAATCCCCTGGTCTGCGCGTCCGTACGTTTAGACTATCTTCTATTTTATCATAATCAAACCATTTCGTATACTTTTTTTCCGGAATTGGCTGATTTTCGTAGGAAAACCTTCTCCAGCTCCAGGCCGGCCGGGGCGTCTCCGGCAGCTCTGCCTCTCCCTTTTTCCTCTTTGCCAGCCAAAGCGCCTGGTATTCCATTTCTCCCTGGATTCTTCCGGGGAGAGAAACCAGTTTTCCCGAACTGCCTTTTGCAAGGTCCATGAGGCTCCTGATATGATCTGCACCTATGTCCTTTAATCCCCCCGCCAGCTCTCCCAGTGTTCTTCGAAGCACATATTGCTGAAGGATCTCTTTTTCCTGAAAAAGTTCTTTGCTGACTCTAATTCTTCCCTTTTCTTCCCTTACATATTCCTCTTTCAGTTTCCCTGCCAGCTCATCCAGAAAGTTATCTGCTTCCAAAAGCATTCCGGCTGTCCGGGCAATATGTGAAATTGTCTGCTCGTTAATATCATGAACCAGTACCGGCAAAACCTGATGCCGTATCTTGTTTCTTGTATAATCCACACACAGATTGGTACTGTCTGTAAGATACTTTATGCCTTTCTGCTCCAGATAATTCTCAATTTCTTTTCTCTCCACGCCAAGAAGAGGCCGGATAATCCGCTCCCGCACAGGTCGTATCCCGCACAGGCCCCGAATCCCACTGCCTCTGGCCAAATGATAAAGAAAGGTCTCAGCCACATCGTTCTGATGATGTGCCAAAGCCACCTTATCTCCATTCCACTCCTCCATAAATCTCTGAAACGCATCATAGCGGGCCTTTCTCCCTGCTTCCTCCAGGGTCATATGCCCTTCCTTTGCCATTTGCTCCACCGGATAAGAGTACTCTCTGCAGGGAATCTTCCACTGCCTGCAGAGCCTGTCTACATAATCCGCATCTCTTCTTGCCTCTTCTCCGCGAATCTGGTGATTCACATGGACCACGCCAAGCGCGAAGTCTGTCTGTTTCTGATATTCTTTTAAAAGCGCAAGAAGGCATACCGAATCTGCCCCGCCGGAGACCCCTGCCACAATGCGGTCTCCATCCTCTATCATATGATATTGCCTTATATAAGCAAATACCTTATTTTCCATCCTTTGTCTCCTACTTTTTCCAGATACCGGCCACCAATACGGTCATATCGTCCACTGCCCGGTATTCACTATATCCCAGCACCCGTTCGAGAATCCCCCGCCCCAATTCTTTGGGGGCATTTCCCCGGGTCTGCAGTATAATTTCTTTCATTACTTCTTCCTGGCGGTCCAGGGGCAGCGCGTCCAGCACCCCATCGGTCACCATAATCAAAAAATCCCCGTCGTATAACTTCTTTGTGGTAGTTTCAAAGTCAATCTGCTGCACCAGACCCAGTCCCAGGCTGGTGGATGAGATTGCCTCTACCCAGTTGTTCCGTTTGATAAATGTTGTTGCCGCTCCAGCTTTGAGGAAGTGCCCCATACCAGAATACAAATCCATCACACAGATGTCAACCGTAGAGAAATGTCCATTTTTTCCCTGAAGAACCAGGGCTGAGTTTACCATTTTTGCAGCCGTCTCTCCTGTGAATCCCGCATCTACAAACTCCTCCAGAAGGTCCACTACCATCTCACTCTCCTGGCAGGCCTCCAGACCGGAACCCATGCCATCCGAAAGGCACATAAAAAACTGGCCGGTGTCCTCCATGGTACACATATAATTGTCTCCGGATACGCTCTCTTTATCCTTGGTTATCTTGGCCGCACCATACAGCACCTTGAAATTAACGTCCTCCACAAAACTGTATGTAGTAAATTCCCCGTTGATCAGCGATCGGCTGTCCTTGCGCGCTACCATAGAACATCCGCATTCCTTTGAGAGCTGTGCCGCTGCCTCATTCACCGGGATGCACTGGCCTCCCCTGCTTCGAAGCCGCATAAAATACTGCTGTTTTCCATCCGGAAGCTCCAGCATCCAGATACTTTTCAGCACAATATTTTTTTTCTTCAGCCTACGCTCCAGATCATCCTTGAATTCCGGCAGTACATCGGTCACCTCAAACATATCTCTGGACATAATCTGCATGATCCGCGCCATCTCACTGAGCTGTTCCGCCACCGCCAAGCGGTTTTCGATTAGTTTGTTGCTCCAGACCAGGTTCTGCCGCTCCCTGGATATCATCCGGTACAGCTCGTCCCCAAGCTTTCCCTGATTCACACAGATGCCCATGAGCTCTACCTTCCCCCGTCTGATTTTTTCCTCATCTCCCTCTTCCATGATTCTCAGAAGATTGTATATTCTCTGCTGGGTCTGCAGATACTGCTTTTGCCAGCACACATGGTGCAGATGACATTTCTGGCAGAAATTCTGTTCCACTTCTCCAATCAGTTCTTCTATTTCTCCATTGCTCAGATAATCTTTCCGGTAAGGCATACCGTAAAAACTATTAGCTAAACGCTGAAAAGAGGTTGCATATCGTTCCATTTTCTCTTTCTGTGGATGCTGGTCATATACAATGGTTGCCGCACTTTTTTTCATTCCTGAAAAAATAGTTTTTGCCATGTCCCGGATAATCAGTAGCGCGCTGATTACGAGCATGGCAATAATCCATTCCTGCATCTATGATTACCTCCCCTGAATTAGCATTCGCTATCAAAGGTGTATTATAGATGTTTTTTCCTTTAATCTTTGTCAAAAACACTACTCTGTGCTTAAAAACTTTTAGACAAAATATGGTATTTACTGAGCCGGCTACTTCTCCTCTTTGAATACAATCTCATTGTTCTTAACCAATCCCAGTTTATCTCTCGCGACTTTTTCCGCGTATTCATCTGACTGCATGTATTCTTTTGTCTCTTCTATCTCTTTTGTACGCTCTTCTTCCTTCTTTATTTCTTCAGAAATCGCCACCTTTCTCGCCTCGTTGCCGGCAACCTTCTTTTTCAGAGCCGCGCCTTCGTAGAGGAGTGCTCCAAGAAGAACACACACGACAAAGGTTATACTAATCATGGCGATCCGGTTTCGAACGCCTCTTCTTTTTTTCTTTTTTGACTGCATTCTTTTTTTTGTCCGTTCTCTCATCATTTTTCTTCCTGACTTTCCTTGCTGACAAATAGTTCAATACTAAAATTTTACCTCGTGACAGTGGAAATTTCAACCTTTTTATCCATCGTGCTGTCAATTTCAGAGGTATTTTAAGGAAACCTTTTATTTTATTTAAAAAAAATGATATGTATTTTACTAATAATTCGCTGACACTGTAATGATATAAAATAACTCCCAGAAGAATGCCTGCAAGGGCGTACAGGCGTATGACACCGTCATTTTCCTCATACATTCTGGAAAACAAAAAAACACCGCCGGCTGTCCAGAACAGAATGTCTTCTATGCTGATCCACAGGGCAGGATGAGCGCAGACTCTTCGAAAAATCCGCAGCACATCATAAGCTGCCACCATCAGCACTCCTGCCCAGACAGAGCTGGCAAATAGAATAAGCTCCTGATTCATATACTCGCTCATAGGCGCTTATTTGAACAGCCGTTTCAGCAGATTCTCCCCTGCTTTCTGGCCGTGGATTCCTCCCTCAGTATAGGTCAGACTGTCTATGGTCCCCTCCAGGTCTACCTCCTGCTTTTCCAGATTCAGTCTTGTGACATGGAGGTCCTTCCCCTTGATCGTCAGCATTCCCTGCTGTGTATCTAATAAAATCTCATTCATATCGAAGGATACTACATCCCTGACGCCTGTAACATTGCCTGTCTGGCGGTTTTTTAGTATGAAACCATGGAGCATCGTCGGTTGCTTCTCATCCACAATACAGCTTCCTCCATCTATACTTTCTTCCATCATTATATGGGGGAATGGGCTGTATTAGTACTGTATATCTCTAGAGATAGCGGAACATTTTATCCGCATCTTCCTTTTTAACGGTCTCTTTTACCTCCAGAATCTCCGCTTTTACAACATTGCTGCCAAACTGGATCTCCAGAATATCTCCAGGCTTAACCTTTGTGGATGCCTTGGCGGGTTTGCCGTTTACCAGGACGCGTCCGGCATCGCATGCTTCGTTGGCAACGGTACGCCTTTTAATTAACCGGGAAACTTTTAAAAATTTATCCAATCTCATGTCTGCTCTTCCTTTCTTTTCCGTGTTCGGGCCTGTTCCCACCTGCCCCGGGGTATATAAAAAGGGACTGACGAATCAGTCCCCTTATTCACTCAATACTTATTTTTCATTAACTAAGTCTTTTAATGCTTTTCCTGCTTTGAACTTAGGAGATTTGGAAGCTTCGATCTTCATGGTTTTTCCTGTCTGAGGATTTCTTCCTTCCCTGGCAGCTCTCTCTGATACTTCAAAAGTACCAAAACCTACTAATTGAACCTTTTCACCTTTTTTTAATTCATCAGAAACAACATCTACGAACGCTTTTAATGCCGCCTCTGCGTCTTTCTTGGATAATTCAGTTTTTTCAGCGATAGCCGCTACCAATTCAGTTTTGTTCATGAGTATTTCCTCCTATTGATTTGTCTACAATAAATTTCGATGCCATATCCCAATGCTTACTCTGCATCAGTGGCTACGCCCCAAAAACAAGCGTGAAGTTCTAATAACTCTATTGATAGTTATAACCTCTTTCCCTGTGTTTGTCAAGTTTTTTAGGCATTTTAGCGGCTCTTTCACAGCTTTTTTTCCGCGTTTTTCCGGGCTTTTTCCTCTTTCTCTCTCTTTTTTATCTCTTCCCAGGTCTGAAGCACCTCGGCAGAGGAATTGGCTGTGCCCCGGCCAAAGACATGAGGGTGGCGGCGGATCATCTTCTCACTGATTCCCTGTATTACGTCATCAATGGTAAACAGTCCCTCCTCCTCCGCGATCTGGCTGTGCATCATCACCTGCAGCAGCACATCCCCAAGTTCTTCGCAGAGGTTGTCCGCATCCTTTGTCTCCTCCAGCAGACGAATCCCGTCCACTGCCTCCTGTGCCTCTTCCAGCATACACGGAATCAGACTCTCATGGGTCTGCTCCCTGTCCCAGGGACAGCCGTCAGGAGCCCGCAGTCTGCGGATGATTTCTCTGAACTCTGTGAATGAATATCTTTTATCCATAAAAGGCTTGTCTCCTACAGCATTTTGTCAACCATTTCCAGTACGGCTTTTCCAAGAGCCTGTGATTTTTCGTCCGCATCGGACAGTGAGGTTCCCTTGATTCCATAATAGAACTTAACCTTTGGCTCAGTTCCGGAGGGCCTTACGCATACCCATGCATCATCTGTGAGGTCATAGTAGAGAACATTAGAGCTTGGAAGGCCGGTAGGGGTAACTTCCCCTGTTTCCAGATCTGTGATGGTATCTCTCTTGTAATCTCTTGCTGATACAACCTGATATCCTCCGATCTCTGTAGGCGGCTCCTTCCTCAGCGTATCCAGAATGGACTGGATCTTAGCCAGTCCTTCAATTCCCTTTAAAGTGACAGACTGGATGTCATCCTTGTAATATCCATATTTCTCATACATATCTATCATGGCATCCCAGAGGGTTTTGCCCTGTGTCTTATAGTAAGCCGCAGCCTCACAAAGAGCCATGGAAGCCACAATTGCATCCTTATCTCTGGCATAGGTACCGATAAGGCAGCCGTAGCTCTCCTCAAAACCGAACAGATACGTTCCTCTTTTATTTTTCTCAAAGCCCAGAATCTGCTGGCCGATATATTTGAATCCGGTCAGAACCTCAATTAAACGGATATCATAGTGTCTGGCAATTGCATTGGCCATATTAGTGGTAACTATTGTCTTTATCAGTGCACCGTCCTCAGGCAGGCCCTGGAGCTCCTTCTTTTGGCTAATCTCATATTCCGCCAACAGGCAGCCGGACATGTTTCCTGTAAGTGTGTGATATTCTCCGGTCCTGCTGTCCTTTACCCGCACGCCCAGGCGGTCTGCATCAGGGTCAGTGGCCAGAACAATATCGGCATCCACTTCCTTTGCCAGCTTTAACCCCAGTTCAAAAGCTTCCTCAGCCTCCGGATTGGGATAGCTCACCGTTGGGAATTCTCCGTCCGGGAGTTCCTGCTCTTTTACCACATATACATTGTCAAAGCCCAGTTCCTTTAACACCCGTCTGACAGGAATGTTTCCGGTTCCGTGCAGAGGGCTGTACACTATCTTAAGTTCCCCGGCCATCTGTGAAATGGCATCCATATGCAGTACCTGGCTCTTAAGCTCCTCCATGTAGGCATCGTCTATCTCTTTGCCGATCACCTCATAAACACCTGCTTCTATGGCATCCTTTTCATCCATGGTCTTTACATTATTGTAATCCGTAACTTTTTTCACTTCGCCCATAATTCCGGCGTCATGGGGAGGCGTAATCTGCGCGCCGTCCTCCCAGTATACTTTGTACCCGTTATATTCCGGAGGGTTATGGCTGGCTGTAATATTGATACCGGCTACACACCCCAGTTTGCGCACTGCATAAGAAAGCTCCGGAGTCGGCCGCAGGGATTCAAAAATATAAGCCTTAATTCCATTGGCAGCAAGGCAAAGGGCAGCTTCTTTTGCAAACTCCGGGGACATGCGGCGGGAATCATGAGCAATCGCTACGCCTTTTCCTTTCGCCCCCACAGATTCTATATAGTTTGCCAGCCCCTGTGTGGTCTTCCTCACCACATAGATATTCATGCGGTTTGTACCAGCACCAATTACCCCGCGAAGCCCTGCGGTACCGAACTCCAGATCCATATAAAAACGTTCTTTAATTTCATTTTCATCTTCAGCAATTGCTTTCAATTCTGCTTTCGTTTTATCATCGAAATACGGATTATCCAGCCATTCTTCATACAATTTTTTGTAGTCCATATTCTTGTACCTCCCTGCAATAATGTTTTTTCTATTATAGCAGATTCAGGTAATAATGCCTAGTTTTTTCCCCGCATTTTGCACATTTCCTCTAAAAACCCCAGCCAAACCCCCTTCTGAGCGATAAGCGTATCCAGTTTTTCCTCGCTTTTTTGGGAGACCCAGGCCTTCTTGTGATTGTAATAATAATTGGCCAGCTTCCAGAATTTTTCAGGATATGCAAACCGCAGTCTCAGATTATCAAGCTCCATGCCGGACAGCGGCCTTTCCTTATTGTATTCCTCCAGCATTTGTTTTCCCAGTTCCTTATCCCAGTTATGCTTCTCCAGAATTTTTCTCATAAACTGGTAGAGATCTGCTGTCTGGATGTCGTAATTCCACTTGTCAAAATTCGTTACTGCAATTTTCTGATTCACGAACAGTACGTTATGCTGGTTAAATTCCCCGTGGCAGATATCCCCTCTGGACATCGCATCCTTCCTAAGGGTATCATAATCAGACGCAATCAGCTGGCGGATCACTTCTTCCCCCTGAGCCAGATACCATCCCACGCTTTCCAGATAGCGGAGTTCAAACCTGTTCTTCTGGCGTTTGCTGCGGATAAACTTCTGGATCTTTCTCAATTCAGCATTATGTCTCCCGTATTCCTGAAGCAGGGATTCCTTTACATAATTCTCCTCCACAGGCATGTGCATAATTTTATGTAAACTAGCCAGAGCTTTAATGCTCCTCAGTATATCCTCTTTCGCCTTTGTATCACATTCCCTGCCCTCATACCAGCGCCTGAGATAATATGGGATATTATCCTTATCAAAGGACACCAGCTGCCCTTCCTGATTTGCGTACACAGTGTCAATCAGCAATTCGCCTGCCTCCAGCTGTCTCTGCAGAACTTCCTGCTGCACCAGCTTTTTCGCAGACCCCTGGAATTCCTTGATCAGCACAAGTCCCTGCTGGGTATTACAGATGAGGGATCCTCTCCCCCGGTATGTATTAGTCGCTGTTAAATCATACTGCTCCAATATACTTAACCCACGGTCATACACTTATGTTCATCCCCCTTTATTTTGCGTCCTTTTTATTTTATGAACCCCGGAGCACAAAAATGCCAAAAGGGGACGTGTTCCTTCTACAAAGAACACGTCCCCTTTTGACTTCAGGGTGTCCCATATTCAGTTTGACCTGTCCCTTTTTAGGTCTTCCTTCATTACCTGAAGAAGGAAGTCTCTATCATTCTTCTCCGGTTCCTCCAACACCAGTTCAAGGAGCCGGTTCAGTTCTTCCCCAATTGCCCTTCCCGGCTTCATACCGCACTGTATCAGATCCCTGCCTGACACTGCCAGATCCTTCAAGGATACGCATTGTTTTTCTTCTATTATATGCCGGTACATCTCTTCTACTTCATCCAGACGTCTCAGCTTTTCTTCCTGCTGATAATTGCTTTGGGCCAAAGCGTCTGCCCTCTGCACTTTTAATAGGTATGGGTATAGTTCCTCCCCGACTTTGTTCACAGCCCTGCGCACTGCACGATATTTGGGCTGTACCCAGTAATCGTGCCATTTCACCAGCCTGCTTACTTTTGCAATGGTATCATTATCGAATTTCAGACGGCGGAGGATCTCTCCCGCGAGTTTTTCTCCCACTGCGTTATGGGTCTTAAAATGATCGATCCCTTCCTCATCGGTTGTTTTTACCAGGGGCTTTCCCACATCATGAAGAAGCATGGTAAGCCTTAATACTTTATTGTTTTCCACATACTCCATTGACTTGAGCACATGCTCTCCCACCGAATACTTGTGGTGAGGATTGTTCTGATCGGTTCCCATCATACTGTCGAATTCCGGTAAAAACTGCTTTGTCATCCCTGTGGAAAAGGCCTCCCCCAGCATTTCCGGATGATCTGATACAATGAGCTTTACCAGCTCCGTCTGTATTCGCTCCGCGCTGATTGCCTTCAAGTTCGGCGCCAGAAGTTTAACCCCTTCTCTTGTCCGGGACTCTATAGAAAACCCCAGCTGGGCAGAAAACCTGACGGCCCTCAGCATACGCAGAGCATCTTCCTGAAACCGTTCCAAAGGTTCCCCCACACAGCGGATTCTCTTCTTTTCCAAATCTCCCATCCCGTCAAAGATATCGATCAGCCCGTCCCGGTGATTATAAGCCATAGCATTTATGGTAAAATCACGGCGCTTTAAATCTTCTTTCAGACTGGGAGTAAAAGTCACTTCCAGGGGATGCCTGTTGTCTTCGTACGCTCCGTCAATCCGATAGGTTGTCACCTCAAAGCCTTCTTTTCCGATCATAACTGTCACAGTGCCGTGTACCAGCCCTGTGTCTACCGTTCTTCCAAATATTTTTTTAACTTCCTCAGGCCTGGCCGACGTAGTGATATCCCAGTCATCCGGAATTCTACCCAAAATCGTATCCCGCACACACCCTCCCACGGCATACGCCTCGTATCCGCAGCTGCTGAGTGTTTCGATGATAGATTCAACCTTCCTGGGCATCTCTATCTGCATTCATTCACCTCCTTATGAAAAACAAGGAAACAGCTATTTTCAATCTCTGCTTCCATTGAAAATAGCTGATTCCCACACATGTGCCCACGGGCACTTTCCTTGACTAAACGGTAAAACGAATCTCCCGTCCTGTTCTGCTGTATTTATAATACCGCACACCCGCGGCATCCATCATGCGCTTTGACGCAACGACGGAGGGGGTATCTGCATATTTGTCATTATCATAGACCACAGTTTTAATTCCTGCCTGGATAATCGCTTTGGCACACTCATTACACGGGAATAAGGACACATACAGCTTGGCCCCTTCCAGGCTTCCCCCCCGGTAATTCAGTATGGCATTCAGTTCACTGTGGGTTACATAGAGGTATTTTGTATCTGAGGGTTCTCCTTCCCTGTCCCAGGGGAATTCATCATCTGAACATCCTCTGGGAAAACCGTTATAGCCCATGGACAATATTTTATTGTCCGCACTGACAATGCAGCACCCCACCTGAGAATTCGGGTCTTTTGAGCGCATCCCGGCCAGTTTGGCTACCCCCATAAAGTATTCGTCCCATGAGATATAATCTGTTCTTTTTCCCTGCATCACAGCCCTCCCAGCTTACTTGGTACCGAATATTCGATCCCCGGCGTCTCCCAGTCCCGGCACTATGTAGCCGTGTTCATTCAGGTGATCGTCCAGGGCACCTACATAGATATCAACATCCGGATGGGTTTCCTGCAGTTTCTTGAGTCCCTCCGGCGCGGCTATGAGACAGAGGAAGCGGATATTCTTTACCCCTTTCTCCTTTAACATGGCGATGGCAGCCACAGCGGAACCTCCGGTTGCCAGCATAGGATCCACTACAAAGACCTCCCGCTCGCTGGAATCTGCCGGAAGCTTGCAGTAATACTCTACCGGCTCCAGCGTATCCGGATCCCGGTACAGGCCGATGTGCCCCACCTTCGCTGCGGGTATCATGGCAAGCATCCCCTCCACCATTCCAAGTCCTGCCCTTAAAATCGGTACAACCGCCAGTTTCTTTCCCGCCAGCTGCATAGCCTTTGTCTTTGCCAGGGGAGTCTCAATCTCAATCTCCCGAAGCTTCAGATCCCGTGTTGCCTCATAAGCCATAAACATAGCTACTTCTCCAACCAGTTCCCGGAATTCCTTTGAACTGGTGCCTGTCCTGCGGATAATACCAATCTTATGCTGAATTAAAGGGTGTTCCATCACCATTACCTTTGCCACAACGCTTCCTCCTTTGTCTATAGAAATGCTTATTTTTTATTCCTCTTCGGATTCAATTAAGTCAATTCTCCTCTGATGTCTCTCTGCATGGGAAAATTCAGTATTTAAAAATGTATCTACAATCTTTACAGCAAGGCCGGGGCCTACTACCCTTCCGCCCAGCGCAAGAACATTGGCATCGTTATGCTGTCTGGTCGCTTCCGCACAGAAACAGTCCGTACAGAGGGCCGCGCGGATCCCGGGCATCTTGTTGGCTGCGATAGAAATTCCAATTCCCGTCCCGCAGATAATAATTCCTTTCTCACATGTTCCGTCTAAGATAGCATGTCCAACCTTTCTGGCATATACAGGGTAATCCACTGCCTCTGTACTGTCACAGCCGAAATCCTTAAAGGGGATCTCCTTCTCGCTGAGATATTTAATAATTTCCTGTTTTAATTCGTAACCTCCATGGTCACATCCTAAAGCTATCATTCTAGTATTTCCTCCTCACATAGTTTTATTACCAGTTCCTCCATCAACCCTTTGAGTACTTCATAAAATAAACCGTACTCGATGAGCGGAGCCCCATAAAGTGCCCTCAAATCCCCGCTGTGTCCCAAAAACTCGCGCACCGTATACACATGCTTTAAATTGCTGTATTCCTGAAACACCTTTTCTTTCTGACTGTCTTCCATCGTCAGTAGCAGCACACCGGATCCATCTCCAATGTCATCCTGTGTCAGCGGTTTTGACATATGTTTCTGTGAACCATATCCATTGCTGATTAAAATCGCCTCTGCCTTCTGATTCATAGGTTCCGGAAAAAGGACCACAAGTCCTCTGGAGTGTATGGAAATAGGGTAATCCATTTTCATAGATTTTAATACTACCTCCGCCATAGGGCTCCGTGTGGTATCACTAGAGTCCACGAAGATAATTTTCTGATATTGATTCATTCGCCTTGCTCCTTACACATAAATGATTCGGTGACCGGCAGCTTTCAGCAGCCGGTTCATAATTGCCTGTCCCATCTGGGGCGTCCGGAATGATTCAGAAAATATAAAGTCCACATCTGCCTCATCAAATTCCCGCAAAATGCCAAATAGATGCAGCGCAATGCTTTCTTCTTCTTTTCTTGTGCCAATGCTTTTCACCACATCCGCCCGATACTGACCGGCAGTTTCATCTGTCCCGATAATTCCCACTCTTGCACCTTGTCTCCGGAATTCGTCAGTTAATTCATTAATTCTGCGAACCACCAGGGTGCTTTCACCCTCAACAATCGTAAGCTCAGCCTTAGGGGCGTAATGCCGGTATTTCATCCCCGGGGCTTTTGGCTTTACGTTTTCATCTGTAATCAGAAGTCCTTTGTCCATCTTCACTCTGCCGACAATCTTTTGGATCATCTCCTGGTTAATATAACCCGGTCTTAAGATAACCGGTACCTCTTCGGTGCAGTCTACAATTGTAGACTCCAGACCAATCCCTACCATGCCTCCATCCACAATCATATCAATCTTCCCCTGAAGATCTTCAATTACATGTCTGGCCTCTGTGGGGCTTGGACGCCCTGACGTATTGGCGCTGGGGGCAGCTATAAAACCGCCCCCAGCCTGTATTACCGCCATGGCAACAGGGTGGCTGGGCATACGTACAGCTACGCTGTCCAGCCCTCCCGTGGTTTCATAAGGCACCTTACTGCTCTTTTGAAGTATCATAGTCAGCGGGCCCGGCCAAAATGCATCTGCCAATGCCTCAGCCTGCCAGGGAAATTCAGAGGTAATCGTGTTCAGACTGTCTGAATCCGCAATATGAATGATAAGGGGATTGTCTGACGGCCTTCCTTTCGCCCGGTATATTTTCCCGGAGGCTTTTGGATTCAGCCCATCTCCTCCCAGACCATATACCGTCTCCGTCGGAAAGGCTACCAGTCCGCCTCTGCGGAGTATTCTCCCTGCTTCTTCTATCACATGCCGATCCGGATCCTTAGGATCCACAGTTACTATTTTTGTCTCCATCTCGTACCTCTTATCACATGATACCCAATGGCACCTGTAAATACATGTCCATCGGGCAGGCATACGGCCTTCGCCGTATGCTAAAGTATACTCCTTAACATTATACCACCAGATTAGGCAAAGTAAAATATTTTTTTCCGCGTTGGGGAAATCCGTGTCCCCTGTCTCCAAACTCCCTGAAACTTATGGATTCACAATATTTCGGCACGCCTTTCCTTCCAGCAGGTCCAGAGCGTTGCACAGAGCAATATCCAGCATCTTTTCTGTAGCCTCTCTGGTGTTGGCCCCTATATGAGGCGTGATATATGCATTGTCCAGTGTAAACAGCTTATCCCTGCCGGGCGGCTCATTCTCCATAACATCTGCTCCGTAAAATTTTAGTTTGCCGCTGATCAGCCCATCATATACTGCCTCATGATCCACTAAAGCCCCCCTTGCCGCATTAATCAGTCCTGCTCCGTCTTTCATTAGGGCTATGGTCTCACGGTTAATCATATGATGTGTCTGATCATTGGCCGGCATATGCAGAGAAATAAAGTCACTTCTGGTCAGAAGTTCCTCCTCCGTAACCTGCTGTATCCCGTTTTCTCTGCAAAATTCCTCCCGGGAGAGAATATCGTTGGCTAAAATATTCATGCCAAATGCTCTCAGCCGCAGGGCTACTCCTCTTCCGATAGCGCCAAGCCCCCAGATACCAATCGTCTTCCCCTTCAGCTCTGAGCATTTTTCTCCGGCCTTCCAGCAGTATTCTCTGCACTCTGACACATGATCGGGTATCTTTCTGGCACAGGCTAACAGCAGGCCAACGGTGAGCTCGGCCACAGAATCCGAATTAGCGCCGGGAGCATTGCACACTGCAATTCCCCTCTCTTTTGCCGCCGCCACATCCACCCGGTCATATCCCACAGCAGGTCTGGATATAATCTTCAGGCATTCGGGCAGCTGTTCAATGACATCTCTCCGCATCCAGTCCGTCCCTGTGATCAGCGCATCTGCTCCCTGTACAAATTCCAGAAGCTCATCCTGTGTGAGATTCTGGGATTTGCTGAGAACAACATCTGCCATTTGTACCGCCCGTATCCAGGTCGGATGTTCTTCCGGAAGCTTCGCGTAGTGGCAGGTAATTGCAATCTTCATAAAATTCCCCCTTTTCCTATGGGTTTCTCGGCTACGTACTTTATTATAAAGAAATTTTATTGTCATTTTAAGTTGTTTGCCCTCTTTTTTGTAGACAATAATTATTTTATTTATATATTGTCTATTTATTGCCCAGATATTCCAAAACCCCCTGGCATACAGCTTCCGCGACCTTATCCTGATATTCTTTTGTCTGCAGTTTTGCAGCTTCATCCGGATTCGTCAGAAACCCGCATTCTACTATAGTAAGAACACCCTCACTCTTCTTTAACAGATAGTAAGTACTGTTGCCTTTCTCAACCCTGGGCCGGGCAACCTCCAGATATGTATTCAGCTGATCCTGGATGGATTTTCCCAGCTTTGCCCCCTCTGCAGAGTGTGTAAAATAAAAAACCTGGGGACCGCAGACTGATGCATCGGGATAACTGTTCTGGTGGATGCTGATTGTCATAACCGGCTTTTTCTCTTTGATCAGATTGCATCGGTTCTGCATATCCTGAACTTTTTTATTATTAGTATTTTCCTCGTAAAGACCTTCATCTTTGGTTCGGGTCATTACAATGGTGTAGCCTTCTTTCTCCAGTTTTTTCTTTACTTTCTTAGCAATCTGAAGATTGATATCTTTTTCTTTCAGCCCTCCGATTCCGATAACCCCAGGATCGATTCCTCCATGTCCTGCATCTACCACTATTACTTTTGCATCCTGTGCCAGCTCCTTACTGACTAGCTCAGCCCCTTCTTTTGACAGAAAAAATGCCCCTACCAGTAGAAGAACCGCCATCAGAAGCTCAATTGCCTTTTTTCTCATAATGAGAAGCTCCCTTAAAGCATATTCTTTAAAGTATATGCTTTAAGGGAGCTTCTAATAATCCCAATCTTCCGGCTCTAGTCTTCCAAATCATCATCCAGGTCATCACCCAGCATACTTTGAATTTTATTCACCAGCTGGTCATTAATCTCATCTTCCGCATCGTATTCATCCAGGTCTGCAATACTGTCCAGGGCATCCATTACCTCCAGCTCCTGGGTGTCCCCCAGATGTACCTCTTTTGCCTTCTCCTTCTCTATCTCATGTATCTCCAGCTCTTCCATCGGGTGCAGAAGATCCACGTCCCGCTCATCCTCAATGTCCTGCAGCGAAGTAGGCATCGTGCTGATGATCTGATGCACCTCTTTATAAGAGGCCATAAAACGTTTTTGAGCCTGATTGATCAGTTCCACAATGCCGTTCATCTCATCCTGAACCGCAAGGTATTTTTTCTTGCCCTCAACCAATTTATCGTCAATCTCAGACTGCACAGAATCTACCCGCCGTTTTGCCTCTTCCTCGGCCTGAGTGATAATTTCCTCGCTCTTCCTCTGCGCTTCGGCAACCATATCCTCAGCTTTCACCTGAGCCTCAAATACCAGCCTTCCAATACTGTCGTAACGTTCAATATATTTCTGGTATTTGTTATGTATCTCCTCTTCCAGCCTGGCCTGCTGGGCATCCTTTAACTCCAGGCGCTTAATCAGCTCTGCTATCTTCGCGTCCTTAGCCTCCAGCTCCTTTTTCAGCTTGGCAAGCCTTGATGCAGAATCGTCCTTCAGCTTCTGCACCTGCTCCAAAACATCCTCTTTATCAAAGCCTCCCATGATTGTAGTCTTAAACATTTCCTGTTCGCCCATATACTCCACCTCTTTCTTCTGACTCCCGGTATCCTAATTCACATATTTACTGATTAAATCCCAGACACTCGGGCGTTCCAATCCAAGTTTCCACTCTGCAACCCCGGCCAGCTCATACTGCTGTATCAGCTTCAGTTTTTCTTCCAGCGACTGTTCGTCCTCCAGCCATATCTTATAGGTCGCATCCTCCGTGGAAAGTTCACCGTAATTCTGACCGGACTCCTTATCCCAGAAAGTTTCAATCTGGTTCTCGCTGATATAAGCAGATGCCTGATCCATTGCCATTACTTCACTGGTAACCTCGCTGCCGCTGTCCGGAACCTTCCACAGTCTGGTGTAAAACGGAATTCCGTTAATCACCCGGTCTGCCGGCACTTCTTCCAGCGTTTTTTCAATTCCCTTCTGCACAAAAGGAAGAGATGCCACCGATCCGGCCTCCTCATCACCTTTAAAATGCTCATCGTACCCCATGATGATCACATAATCTGCCACTACTCCCTGTTCCCTGCGGTCATAAAGCATCGTATAATTCTCAGGAACGGGATTATCTATGGATAATACCAGACTGTTTTTTCTGCACTGAATGGAGAGTTCTCTGATAAACTGTATAAAGTGAGGCCCCTCTTCCTCTTTCAGACTTTCAAAATCAACATTAATCCCGGCAGCCCCCGCCCCAAGAACAGCCTGTACCAGATTATTTATGAGATTCTGTCTGGAGGTTGTGTGTGACAGTACTTCATACGTACTCATCTCTGTATTAAAATTATCTACCAGCGCCCACACTTCCATACCAAGCTGCTTTGCCGCGGCCACATAATTGGCATCCGCAAGGGAAGTAATATTCCCGGCGTTATCACTCACAGAAAACCATGTGGGGGATATTGTATTCACTCCTTTCACATTGGCTACTGCCTGTGTCAGACCGTCATTGGCAGCCTGGGAGGTAACCTGGTGCCACAGAAGGTTAATCTTATAGTCCCTCCTCTGACTAGTGTACTCCGGTGCTGTGTATCCTGAAGTTGACTCAAGACTTTTATTTTCCGGACTTCCTATATCTTTTTTCAGCACATAGCCAATAAACCCGTCCGAAGAGGCTACCTTACTCCACTCTTCCAATTCCTCCAGAAGGATCATCGTGTCCCCTTTGGCCACATGGGTCAAAATCTCGCTTTTAATCCCGCCTCTATAACGTATCACTGTATCATCGCTGGCTGTTACCTCGGATACCTCTCCCCATTGATACCGAATTACAACTTTATTGGGAGATTCATACTGCTGAACATCCATGTCCGTATATTGCTTTACAAAATCAAGGGCCAGATACCCCTCCTCCCCTTCTTGTTTAAAGATCACATAATCTACGGACTGTTCCTGACCCGATACCTGATAGGTATTGCCATCTATAGAAATTGTTATAATATCCGTAGGGGTGGTATATAACAATTTGTTCTCATTCTTATCCCAGTAAAACCGTTTGTTCAGCGTACTGCTCACGGTTCCATAATCCAGATATACTTTTCCGTCAATTAACTTTCCTTTTTTCTCACTTACCGCATCCTGCAGTATCACTGCCACATCATCACTGTTTTCTACCTTATAATATGTACCCGCATCCATCTCCTTATCCGACGGCGTGTGTTTCTTAATCGTCATCGTTACAATGCCGACCAATGCTACAACTACTACCAGCAGCATAGCAACTAAAATCGGTATTACTTTTTTCTTCATTATGTTTACCTCCTGCTTTCCGTACCATTATAACATATTTTTAAATTTCGTCATTACCTTATTCGACATTTTATGTTTTTTTCATACATCTAAAAAAATTACGGCTTTTTTCCCATATCATACCAAAATGCCCCCGCTGCGCAGACATATGATTCTGCAGGATACAGATATGCTGGCATCCCTCTATGGGAAACACCCCTTTAGCAGGCACAGAAATCGGCGCAAGTCCCCAGCCGCGATCCAGCCATAATTCGCAGGAGAAAAGCAGTACCCCGTTTCAGATAAGCGGCCTTTCAGCTGTACTGTGGGACCTTATAGACTAAAAGGCCGCTTTCCTTATGTATTATTTAGTTTTTACAAAATCAAATTCCAGCTTCTCAATCTCTCCTTTCTCATTTTGGACATAGTCCCGCATGTAGACTCCGTCTTCAGCAATCTTGTGGGCCTTTTCAATCTCCCTGGGCGTGCTGGCCTTGCCGTCCAGCCACAGAGAGATTCCCTTGCTTTCATAATACTTTAATTCTTCACGGAGAGTTTCCGTCTTTTTGGAACGTTTTTTCCCCATACTTTTTACGGATAACCAGCAAAATTGTGATATATTATAAGCTGCAGCTACCCCTTCTCCTTTCTGAAACAGCTTCACCGAAAAGCGTCAAATATGATTAGAAAAGACAAGGATTCTGCAGTATGCTTCTATTACTATAAATCTTTGTTTTGGGAATCTAAGAACAATTGAATCTGTTCATTCTTTTGCGGCAGAGACACCGCATGATTGGAATACAGAACTTTTTTACTTACATGGGAATACTATTATCTGCTGTTATCTTTAGCGACCACATCCTTTCCTGCGAAAATGATGTGCAGTTTCCCTGACTTTTCTTATGGTTATTATATCTTATTTTGAGGGGATTGCAAGAGGTTTTGTAAAAAAATATAGTTTTGTGTATGTGAAGTTCGGGGTTATGTAGGCGGGAAGCAGAGTGTCGCAGACGGACGGATATAGAAGGGAGCACCGGGGAGACAGGGCCAGGGGCCGGGGGATAGGGACCAGTCAGCTCGAGG